>NZ_DBHIGR010000004.1:12867-34365 GCF_057249185.1 Oribacterium sp. | reverse complement strand
AAAGGTAGTAGGGCTGTAAATCCAATTTCTCCGCCGTATCCATACTGCAAAGCATCATCCACTCGATTTCTCTTCTCTCCTGTCGCTTCTTTAAGGAAGGCAGATAGGGAATGGAAAACTCTCTTTCCAAGGAAAAGCTTTCCGCCTCTCCTCCTGCCTGATAAATTTCCCGAAAATGATTTTCCTCCGCCTTTAATCTAGCGGCCCGCTTCACCGCCAAGGAATGTACCGTCAGGCTATCCGGAGCCAGGCGCAGGATTTCGGAAAGGCTTTCCTCCACCTGCTGCAAATGCTCTCCCGGCAATCCCAAGATTAAGTCCATGTTGATGTTGTCAAAGCCTAATTCCCTTGCCAAAGCATACTTCTCTTTTACTTCTTCCACGGAATGTTTTCTTCCGATAATATCTAAACTTTCCTGATGGAAGCTTTGGGGGTTAATGGAAATTCTATCTACAGAAAAATCCTGTAGAAGCTTTAGCTTTTCCCGATTAATGGAGTCCGGTCTTCCCGCCTCCACCGTATATTCTATGGCGCCCTTTCCCTTGGAAAAACAATGCTTATCCACTAAGGAAAGCAGGATTTCCAGATCCTTTTCTCCTAGAGCTGTTGGGGTTCCGCCACCGATATAAATGCTTTGCAGCTGCTTTCCTCTTTTCTCTCCCATCTCCCGCAGCACAAAAAGCATTTCCTCCTCTAAAAGAGAAAGATATTTCGGCATCTTCTCGGAAAAGCTTCCCATAGGCATGGAAAGGAAGGAGCAGTAGGCACAACGGGTAGGACAAAAGGGAATATTGATATAAAGACTGTAACCTTCGGAAATGCTTTTTCCATAAGCCTTTTCCGCCCTTTGTAAAATATCTTCCTCCTGCAAAGAAATCTTATATAAAAGCTCCGCCTTCTCCCCCTCCAAACGATACTCTTCTTTTAGAGCAGGGAACAAAACTTCGGGACTCTGCCCCTTTTCGTCCCGCATTTTTCGGCAAAGTCCTACCGGACGAATGCCGGTTAAGTCTCCCCAGGGCAGGCTTCTTCCGCTTTGTTTTTCCAAAATATCATAAAGATAGGCCTTTAAAATGGACTTATCCTTTCCCCTATCTCCGGTAAAGGCAAGATCTTCTCCGGTAATGTCCAGAGAAAAGAGGAACAGAGAAGGGTTGAGAAGCCCCTCCTCTGTTAAAATGCGATTTTTCTTTTCTTCCGGCTTATGCTTTAAGCTCTTTTTATTTACCTCTGTGGGCTGACCCACTTCCTTTGCCCGCTTAAAGGCATTCTTCTCCTCCTGGGTGGTTTCCATCAGACGAATCCCCTGACTGCTATGAATCTGGAAATCCTCCCCGGGATAAAAGGCCTTACATAGCTCCCGAATGTCCGCTTCAAAAGGAAGCACCTTATCTCCTAAAAATAATTGAATCACAAAATCCTCTTCTTCATACTATATAAAATCTAACTGAGAAATCTCTGAAAACTCTTGATGACTATACACTATAGAATTTGCTCTATAGAATTTACTCTATAGGATTTACTCTACAGAATTCACCCTACAGAATTCACCCTACAGAATTTTTAATTGGAAGTCTTCTTTACATTGCTGTCCAAAAGCTTGTTAAAGCCTACCCAACCGTTGGCTTCCTTGGCCTTTCCGGACTTTTCTCCCTGCTCGATAAACTCCCGCATGGTTTCCAGCTTGGCATCCGTATTGTCCGCAAAGGAAAGGAGCAAAGCCTCCATGGTAGCCGGCTTCTTGGGAGAACCGTATTCCAATTCCCCATGATGGGACAGGATACAGTGTAAAAACTCTATCTTCATATTCTCCGGAAAATCGGGAATCTCCTGCATCTTTTCCGAAAGCATGGTGTAGCCGATCAAGATGTGACCTAAAAGCTGTCCCTCGTCGGAATAATCATTTTTCGGAAAGGGAGTAAGCTCCTTGGTTTTTCCGATATCATGGCAAAGAGCCGCGCTTAACAAAATGTCTCTATTGATATCCCCATAGTGTCTTGCGTAAAAATCGCAAAGTTTAGCAACAGACAGGGTATGCTCCAAAAGTCCCCCCACATAGCCGTGATGCACGGATTTTGCAGCGGAATGGAAGGAAAAGCATTTGTAAAATTCCTTATCCTCCACAAAAAGCTTCTGTAACAGCTTCTGTAAATAAGGGTTCTGTACGGTCTTAATCAGAGCAAATAGTTCCTTCCCCATTTCTTCCCGGTCATGCTTACTGACCGGTAAAAAATCCTCCGCCGCATAGGTTCCCTCGGAAGCCACCGACAGGCGCTGAATACTTAGCTGATTTACCCCGTTGTAAATGCTGACATTTCCCTCCACGTACACATAGTCCATGGGAGAAAAGTCCGATATCCCCGGAGAATTGGGTTCCCATACCTTGGCATCAATGGTGCCGGTTCTGTCCTGCAAGCAGACATTCAAGTATTCCTTTCCGTTTTTTGTCACCGCTGCATTCTTGGTTTTCACAAGATACACATTATTCACCCGAAGCCCATCTCGGAAATTCTCAATAAAGCGATTGGGGTTAGGAACTCGTTCCATATTTTTTCCTTCCTACCTTGCCTGTATAGGGCAAGAAAGCACTAACTCTACATACTCTTTACCATTATAACGGAGAAGTTCCACGGGAACAACCGCTCCTTCCGCCTGTTCCTGCAAAGTATCCTGAAAAGCCTTGCCGGTGTCAACGCTCTTTCCGTTCAATTTTATGATAATATCCCCGGGTAGAATTCCAACAGAGTAGGCGGGACTGTCTTCCACCACCTCCGTGACATAAACCCCTTCCGGAATTCCCAGCTCCTTCATGGTCTTGGAACTGTTTTGAATCTTTACGCCGAAATAGGGAAGAATTCCTCCATTACTGAGTCGTTCCAGACTTTCTAAAGCATCAGATATTCCGATAATCTGTCTTCCTGCTTTTCTATCCTCTGCCTCCGTGTAGAAGCCTACCCATTCTCCCTTTGTGTTTAAAACAAAGGCTGTGCTGTTTTCTTCTCCGGAGAACTGCATCTTGATTTCTTCCCCAACCCTGTCCTCCGAAGCCTTGTCATAGGACAAAACGCCGATGGTGCTTAAAGCTGAGGAATAGGCCTGTCCCAAGGGGGAGCCTAAAAGCAGTACCGTGTCTCCCTTTTGCAGAAGTCTGGAATTCCCTCTAGGCATTTCCTGAATTTTCTCCCACTCCTTATCCGTTAGGGAAGAAAGTTCTGCGGTAAGAACCACCCATCGATCCCTGCCGCTTTTCCCCCGAAGAGTGGCGGGAAGCTTTTTTTCCCGGTTAAAGGTGACCTCGTAGCCTGCCCCTGCCTTGGCCTCTCCCAAAAAGAGAATCACCGCCTCTTCTTTGGTCTTTTTTAAAATCACCCCGGTACAATGCTGGTTTGCTTCACTGAGAGAATCTTCTCCGGGAGTATGAATACTGACCTCCACCAAGGATTTTTCCCCTTCGGAAATCAGCGTTTTGGCATTGGACATCAGGCTGTCATAGCTGGATACGGAGAAATCAAACTTTTGCAATTCTGACTGTACTACATCTTCAATCGCTTCGGTTTCCGCCGTGCTTTCCGATGCCGCTTCCGTACTTTCTTCCAGCAGGGCAATGCTTTCCTTTGCTTGCTCGACTTCCCCCTGGGAAAGGCGTTTTCCCAGAAAAAAGAAGGAAAAGGCTGCCGCTATACCAAAAAGCCCGCCGGAAAGCAGAATCAGCACCGCCTTCTTCAGCCTTTTTTTCCATTTTCCCTTAGGACCTACGATTTTCTCTCGAATAAAATGTTCTTCCATCTTGCGTTCCTCTAAAGCCCTACTATCTTACTCTTCTACCCGTTCCATTGCGGGAAGTGAAAAGCTGAACTCCGTACCCACTCCTTCCGTGGAAACACAGTCAATGTTTTCCCCGTGGGCAGTGATAATACTTTTTACAATGGCCAGTCCCAAGCCGGTACCGGCTTTATCCTTTCCTCTGGAAATGTCCGTCTTATAAAAACGCTCCCAAATCTTCCCCAAATCCTTCTTGGGAATTCCGATGCCCTGATCCTTAATGCCCACCAGCACCTTCGTGCCTTTTTGCTCCGTCCGAATCTGAATCTCCGAATCCTCCTTGGAGAATTTTACCGCATTGTCCAAAAGATTGTAAAAGACCTGCTGAATCTTAGGATAATCCCCATTGACCATCTGTTTTTTCTCTGCAAACACCAGAGAAAATCCCAGCTTTTTCTTCTGACACTGCATTTCAAAGCTGGCACAAACTTCTCGAATCATCCGGTTTAAATCAAAATTGCTTCGGTTTAAAGAGCTTCCCTGATCCAGCTTGTTTAAGCTCAGCATGGACTGGGTCAGTTTACTCAGGCGCTCCGTCTCGGAAATCAGCCGAAGCAAATATTTTTCCTCCGCCTCCTTGGGGATAGTTCCATCCAACATAGCCTCCAAATAGCCCTTTATGGAGGTTAGTGGGGAGCGGAAGTCGTGGGAAACATTGGCAATAAACTGCCTTTGGTAGTCATCGGATTTTTGGATTTCCTCCGCCATGAAATTCAGAGTATCCGCAAGGTAGGACATTTCATCTCCTCCACCGACGGAAATCCGATACAAATATTCTCCTGCCGCATAGTGTACCGCCCCTGCCGTAATTTTTCCCAGCGGTCGATAAACCCAAAAGTAAAAAACGAAAAAAATGGAAAGAGACAGTACTGCCACAGCCAGAAAGCCTCTATAGAAAATGCTGAACAGCATTGCTTTTTCCTGCTCTATTCCCGCTACGGATTTATGTAAAATCAGGTAGGCAAGATTTTGGTAATTTCTCTGAATGGGAGCCTGGGCCAAGATATGCTCCTCAGGCAGCAAACCGTGAAGATTGCCTCGGAAAGCAATTTTTCCACCGTTTTCCGTAGGATCAAAATCACTCACAGTCTTTCCGCTCAGATTGTCCTTTCCCTTATGCTGCAGAATTTTCCCGTCCTTATCCACCAAGGTCCATTCCACGTTACTTCTATGAATGTTACCTTCCATCTCCTTACTGAGTCTATCCAGAGAAAGGGCTCCGTTTTCCTCTTTAGAATAGAAGTTGGCAAGCCTGGTAGCCTCACTATAAAGCTCCTGTCCCTCTCTTTGGTATAGATTCTGCCCGATAGCCTTTTCTCCGTAAAAATAAAGGAAAAGAAAGCCAAAGAGAAAAAACAGCAGGTAGGTGATGATAAATTTGATAAATAATCGTTTTCCCAAATTCCCTCCTGCCTATTCTATCTATCCGACCTAAACTTATTCCTGCAATATCCATCCCGGCCTAAGCTTACCCTACGATTCCTGTAATATCCATCCCTGTCTAAGCTATGTTTTACGGTCTTTATCCTAATCTGAACTTGTAACCTATGCCCCAAACCGTGGAAATCTCCCACTCTTCCACCTGGGGAAGCTTCTCCCGAAGCCTCTTGATATGCACATCCACTGTCCGGGAATCCCCGGCAAACTCATAGCCCCAAATATGATCCAAAAGCTGCTCTCTGGTAAAAACCTGGTTGGGGGAGCTGGCCAAGAAATACAAAAGCTCCAGTTCTTTTGGGGGCATATCAATAGCCTTTCCTTTATAATGCACCGCATAATTGCTTAGGTTGATTACCAAGTCTTCGTAGGCGATGTATTTGCCCTTTCGTAAAAGGTCTTCTCCCCCTTCCTTTTCCTTATCTTCCTCCAAAGGTGGCGAAAAGACATGCTGGCTTCTTCGCAAAACCGCCTTCACTCTGGCTACCAGCTCCTTGGTATCAAAGGGCTTTAGCATATAGTCGTCCGCTCCAAGCTCTAAGCCCAGCACCTTATCAAAGGTCTCTCCCTTTGCAGAAAGCATGATAATGGGCACATTGGAGCTTGTGCGTATCCTTCTGCAAACCTCATAGCCATCAATTCCCGGAAGCATCAGGTCCAAAATAATCAGTGCCACCGGCTCCTTTTCCAAACTTTTCAGGGCTTCTTCTCCGTCTTCACAGATTCGGGTATCGTAGCACTCCTTTTCCAGATATAGGGAAACCAGCTCTGCAATGGAGCTGTCATCATCCACAATCAAGATTTTTTGTTTCTCCGCCATGCTTCCTCCTTTCTATTGTTTTCCAACTTTCATTGCTCTAAAAATCACCGAAGCGAGTCTTCGCTTCAATCTATACAGTACACGAGTGTTCATCGGCTCATCTTTGTAGTCTATGCAAAGCTTAAGCTGCACCGGCTTATTACTTCTTAAAAAAGGCAATGCTGACACCGTCAGAGCCTTCCCCATACTCTCCTAAACGGAAGGATTCGATATGCTTATTCTTTTTCAAGCATTCCTGCACCATCTTTCGAAGGGCTCCGGTACCTCTTCCATGAACGATTCGTACCTGAGGCAGTCTGGCCAAAAAGGCATCATCCAAATATTTATTTAACTCCGGCAACGCATCCGCCGTCATTTTTCCGATTAAGTTAATTTCCGGAGAGATGCCAAGCACCTTTCCTCTTCCGATGGAGGCGACTTTTCCCTGATTCTTTTCCGGCTTTTCCTTTTCCTTATGCTGGATAAATTCCACATCCTTGGCGGAGACCTTGGTGCGAAGCATACCGGCAGTAACGGTGAACATTCCATTTTTATCCGGAAGAGTGGTAACCGTTGCCACCATATCGTGCATGCTTAAAACCCTTACCTTGTCTCCGATGGCCAATTTCTTTAAGGAAATGGTTTGGGAGGGTCCCTTTACCATGGTGGAGGACAGAGCCTCATCATTTTCCCGCATCTTTTGGTGAAGCTTGGTTCTGGTCTTTTCTCCCTCTAAGGCACTGCTCTTTCCTGCCTCCTGCCGACGTAGTTCCTTTACCACCTGGTCAGCGGTTTCCTTCGCCTCCCGTAAAATCTGAGCAGCCTCTTCTCTGGCTCTTTGCAGGATTTTCTCTCTTCCTTTTTCGATGCCTTTGGTGGATTCTCTGGCACGCTGCTTTAAACTCTCCACCTCCGCCTTGTAGCGCTCAATTTCTTCCTTTTCCCTCTGGGCAAGGCGTTTGGTATTTTCCAAATCCGCAATTACATCTTCAAAATGCAGGTCTTCTTCTCCCAAACGGTTCTTCGCAGAAGCAATAATGTCCTTTCGAAGACCAAGCTTCTCCGCAATGGCAAAGGCATTGGACTTTCCGGGTACACCGATCAAGAGATGATAGCTAGGCCTGAGACTTTCCACATCAAAGGCGCAGGCGGCATTTTCCACTCCCTCAGTAGACAAAGCGTAAAGCTTTACCTCCGCATAGTGGGTGGTAGCCAGGGTTCGAATTCCCTTTTGGAAAAGGTGGTCCAGAATAGCCAATGCCAAAGCCGCTCCCTCCGTAGGATCCGTTCCCGCCCCAAGCTCATCAAAAAGGCAGAGGCAGTCTTCCCTTGCCCCCTGTAAAATCCGCACCGTATTGGTCATGTGGGAGGAGAAGGTGGAGAGACTTTGCTCAATGCTTTGCTCATCCCCGATATCTGCATAAATCTCCCGATACACCGTAATGCTGGAGCCTTGGAAAGCCGGAATAAAGAGTCCCGCCTGCCCCATCAATTGGAACAATCCTAAAGTCTTTAAGCAAACCGTCTTACCACCGGTATTGGGTCCGGTAATCACCAAAAGGCTGAAGTCATCTCCCAGGCGAATGCTGATGGGCACCACTCTATCCTTAGGAATCAGGGGGTGACGGGCATCCAAAAGCACCGTCTTTCGCTCCTGATTCAAGATAGGCTTTACTCCATCCATCTTATTGGCAAGTTTTGCCTTGGCAAAAACAAAGTCCAAATGACTTAAAATCTTTACATTTTCCCCCAGTTCCTCGGTAAAGGGCGCTAAAGAAAGGGAGAGCTGTAAAAGAATCTTCTCCACTTCCTTTTTCTCTAAAGACAAAAGTTCCCGCATATCATTTTCCAGCTGAACAATGGAGAAGGGCTCCATAAAAAGAGTAGCTCCTGAGCTACTTTCATCATGAACAATTCCCCGGAAAGCATTCTTATACTCCGCCTTAACAGGAAACACGTGTCTCCCGTTTCGAAGGGTTATCACCGGGTCCTGCAACATAGAACGGTTATGCTGTAAAATTCGATTTAATTCCTGGTTGATTTTTTCCTCTAAGCCCTTTTCCTTCCTACGAAGATGGGAAAGCTCCGGACTGGCATCATCCGCCAGCTCCTCTTCGGAAAGAATACAACGTTGCAGCTCTCTTCGAATATCGTCCAAGGGGGCTAAAGCCTGAAAATACTCCTGTAAAGCATCTTCCCTCTCTTCTCCCTGATCCTTTGCTTTTTTGGTCTTTTCTAAAATCAGGATAATATCATATAGCTCCGGAATGGAAAGGGCTGTGGATAAGGCTAAACGGGAAAAATAGGGGCGGATTTCTTTGATTCCCCGAAAGGAAATTCCTCCCCCTAAACGAATGCGATCCTGAGCAGCCTCTGTTTCCGAAAGACTCTGCTCCACCTCTAAAAAGGAAGAAGAAGGCTCTAAGGCCTTCAGCTTCTCCTTTCCCAAAGAAGAGTCTGCCTCCTCCACTAAACGGTCTATGATTTTGTAAAACTCCAATGTCTTTAAGACCTTTTGGTTCATTCTATCCCTTTCTACTCTTTGCCGAACTTATCCGGATTTACTTTCACTAGACGATATCCATACAAAGCATTTCTATTTTATGCCTATTTATGCGGAAAACTATTCCTTATCCAACATCAGCTTTGCACAGCCGTAGATTCCCGCATCATTTCCAAGCTTAGCCAGCATCAGCTCCGCCTTTTTATTTAAAATCGGTGTGTGCTCCTCGTAATGCTTCTTAATAATCTGTAAGAGGAAGTCTCCTGCTCGGGAAACGCCTCCACCGATAACGAAAACCTCCGGGTCTGCAATCATGGAAACCTGTGCCAAAACAATTCCCAGATAACGCATACTGCATTCTAAACTTGTGCTGGCCAAAATGTCTCCTTCTTTAGCCGCTTCGCAAACAATCTTTGCGGTAAGGGCTTTTCCATAGATACGAAGAGAAGAAGGATCTCTAAACATCCGAAGAAAACGCTCTGCCTCCTTCACTATTCCGGTAGCGGAAGCCACCTGCTCCAGGCAACCCATGCCGCCGCAGGCACAACGTTCTCCCTCCACATCCCGCACATGGATGTGTCCGATTTCCGCTCCTGCACCATGAGCTCCGGTAACAATTTTGCCATTCAGAATCAAACCGCCACCTACGCCGGTTCCCAAAGTTACCATCAGCATATCGGAGAAACCTCTTCCTCCTCCCTGCCAAAGCTCTCCAAGGGCCGCCACATTGGCATCATTTCCTACTGCACAGGGAATCTTTCCGCCCATCAGCTCTCTCATGATTTTTGCCGGGTAAATGTCTTTCCAGCCTAAATTTACCGCAACAGGCACATGTCCATCCGGCTCTACAGGTCCCGGTACACCAATCCCGATTCCTGCCACATCCTCATAGGCAATGGTCTTTTCCGCCAAATGCTTCTTTAACTCCTCAGCCACATCCGGAAGAATATACTTTCCCTGCTCCGCCTTTCTGGTGAGCACCTCCCATTTATCCAACAGTACGCCGTTATAGGTAAAGATACCGCATTTTACGGAAGTTCCCCCTACATCAATGCCTACGCAATATTGATTCATCTTATCCCTCCTCTGTAGCCGGCTACACACCTTACTCTTCTGAATGCTTCTAAAAGCACAGGACTGAAGCTTTTTCTATTTTACCCGAACAGCCTCTTCCCTGTTTCGATATGCCAAGAATAAATCCGTTCCCCCGAACTGGATTTTTGACAAAGAACGAATGTATTGCAAACCTTCTTTGGTCTCCCCATTATAACGCAGTCTGCCGTGAAAATCATAAACTTTAAAATATTTCTCTTGATAGAGAATCACCTTGTCCTGACTTAATTCCATGTTGTTGCCCATAAAGTCTATGGGTTTATCCAAAATTTTCTCTCCGGTTTTTCGGAAAATCAAAAGTCTATAGGGTTTTTCCTGCTTTTCCTTTTTCCTTCCGGAAGAACTTTTCGTCTTTTGCTTTTCTTTACCGACATTCTCTTTGCTTTCTGTAAGAGTACTTCCACTTGCTACAGGACTTTGTTTCTTTGTCTTCGGTTCTTTAGTATTGCCGCCCTTTGTACCCTCTTTGCCTCCGGACTTTCCCCCATCCTCCTGAGTCTCACCTCTTTGATCCGTAAGGACTGCAAGGTAATTTTCATCATAGGAAATCATCCGAATCGTTTCCGGAATTTCCACCTTTTTCTTCAGCTCCGGACTGGTTCTGACTTTCGTGGAGAAGAAAGCCAAACCCCCATCATACGCCGCAAAGGATTCCTCATCAGTAAAAAACTGTACTCTTCCCACAATGCCGCCGGAAAAATCATCGGTAAAGCCCCCAACCACTCGGTCAGCACCGGCATTTTTCCCTAAAGAAGAAAAATTATAATAAACCACTCTGGATTTCACAGCGGTCTGCTCCAAATGGGCAAATGCCACGCAGAGCTCCGTTCCATCCGGAGATACGGACAAATCCATGGGATAACCGTCTCCCGACATCACCGACTTGATGCCGATGTCCAGATTTTTGCCTTCCTTGGAAAATACCGTGATATAGGTTCCCTGATCCTCCGACAAAAGCGCATAAACCACACCTTTTTCGGAAATCCGTAATTTTTCTATGGTACTGGGGGCTTCCCCCTGCCCGCTAAGTCCCTGGGCAGAAAAAATATACAGCCTGGTACCGCCCTGCTCTCCAATTACCGCATAATCTCCGGAGACGGAAACCAGAGCTCGTCCCATTTCAAAGGCCTGATCCCAAAGCACCTTTCCCTGGGAAGAAACATACTTCGCCCCGTCCTTACTGAGTTTAATTACACCGTCCCTGTAAGGAAAATAGCTGTATTCCTCCTCTACATCCTTACTTTCTTCCAGACTGTCCTTCCATAGAAGTTCTTTTTGTCCAAAACGTCTTCTTCCATAAAAGAAAAAGCCTACCGCAAAAAGAAAGAAAAGAATCAACAAAAAAGGAAGCCAAAAGTTTTTCGCAGTTAAAGAAAACGGATTGTCTTCTGCCCTTCTTCCTTCTTCCTGCAGCTCTTCTTCAAGACCTTCTTCCGCCTTACTTCCTATGATAACCCTTTGCTTTAATTTCCTTTTTCTTGATTCTCTTTCCCGATCCGCCAAAGCCTACTCCCTATCTTAACTTAACGGTATCACTGCTCCGGATACATTCCTTTAGCAATATAACTTTGGGATGTATCCCTTTTGCGATACAACTGCTCCGAATATACGCCCTTAGCGATATAACTGTTCCGGATATAAGCCATTTGCGATACATTCTCGTAAAGCTTCTTCCGCCAATGCACGGTCTTCCTGATAGGTTACACCGAACCAACGGTCATGATCCTCTAAAACCTTTACTCTGGCCTTTCCTTCCTTCATCAGGCAATCCACCTCTCTAGGCAACAGATATTCGGACTTCGCTTCCTTACCGTATTTCTCCAGCCAGGAAGGGAATTTTTCAATCAGTACATCCAGAAAATGCTCCGGAAGTCCAAACATGTTCATGGAAGCAATGGCATCCTCCTGCAACTCCACAACTTCCTTCTGTTGATTTTCTCCTCGTAAAATGCCGTCTTCCTTCCGCTCAATGTTGTAGGTTTCGGAAATGGATTGAAGGTAGCCATCCCCGCTAACCTGACAGATTCCACGATTTACAGAGCCGTACTTGGAAAGGGTATTCACCAAATGATATCCTGCCATACACATTTCCATCATTCCTGAATCCGCTCTATCCGCCTGTAAGAAATCATTGATTAGGCGGAAGCCCTCTTTTCCGTAGAAATCATCCGCGTTAATCACCCCAAAGGGTCCCTGCACCTGCTTTCTGCACTGCATTAATGCATGGGCTGTTCCCCAGGGCTTTGTACGCCCCTCCGGCACGGAAAATCCCTCAGGCAGTGCTGTGATTTCCTGAAAAACATAGTCCACATCCGCAATCTTTTCGATTCTCTTCCCGATAATTTCCCGGAAGTCTTCCTCAATATCCTTTCGAATCACAAAAACCAGCTTTTCAAAACCTGCTTCCAAGGCATCATGCACGGAATAATCCATGATGATTTCTCCATGGGGTCCTATTTTCGCCAGCTGTTTAATGCCCGCACCATATCGGGAGCCCAATCCCGCAGCCATGATTACCAACGTTGTTTTCTTTCCCATAAGTCTCTCCCTTCGGGTGGCTATTGTATAAAAAAGGAATACACTGACTATCCTTTTGCTATCTCTTTTTCTATCCTTTAAAGATAAGGGAAAAATGCCGTTTCGTCCAGTCTTTCTATTGGAATTCTGTAAACATTGTATGGATTCGCGATGATGCAGTGTGGGCCTGAAATCGGGAATACGCTCTGATGCAGTGTGGGTCTGTAATGGGGGCACGCTCTCGCTAACTTCGCCTTCGTAGCTAAGAGCTATAAAAATTCAGATGGTTCGCGATGATGCAGTGTGGGTCTGAAATCGGGGCACGCTCTCGCTAACCTCGCCTCGTAGCGGATACTAAGCGAAAAACACAGTTCCTGTGTTTTTCGCAAGTACCGACGGGCTCAGATTACCCCTTATTTCAGACCCACACTGCATCTATCGCTTCGTTTATTGATTATTTAGTCCTTCACTTGGTCAGCTCACCTCAAGTGTCGACCGGCTCAAATACCTCTTTTTTCAGACCTATACTGCATTGTCGCTTCGTTTATTGATTTAAAATTCTTCTCTTCCCCAGTTTCTCGCCAGTTCCTGCGGAATCAGTTTTCTCTCTTTACAGGCCTGAACTGCTGTTAGCTGAAGATTCTCCATGCAGTTATAAAGTTATTTGCCCACCAGCCGGATAGGCTTCTATGCACCACTCGGCCGTTGGAGGATGATGCGTCGATAACAGATCCGCCTCCGGCATAAATGCCTACGTGTCCTCGTACCACCACAATATCTCCTGCCTGTAATTCTCCCATACTTACTTTCTTAAATCGTCCCGGATTTCTCCAACCGGAGGAGGTCATATAGGAAGTTCCCACGCCGGCCTGATTCAAACACCAGTATACAAAACCGGAACAGTCAAAGGAATTCGGACCCTTAGCTCCCCATACATAGGGAGAACCGATTTTGGAGGACGCAATGGAAATCAAAGATCCTGCAGAACCGGAAACTGTTGCTCCGCCCACACCGGAAGAAATACTTCCGCCGGATCCGGTATCTCCTCTTCCTGCCGGAGCGGAATTTCCTCCGGCTGCGCCACCCCTATTGCCACGGCTCGGTGTCTTTGCCTTTGCTTTTGGCTTCGGCTTAGACTTGGCTGTGCCGGACTGAAGAAGCTGCAGAGTTTTCGCTCCTGCTGTTCCGTCTGTTCCTAAACCATTCACGGACTGGAAGGCAATAACTGCATCTTTTGTCAGCTCTCCAAAATAGCCGGAGGCTTTATCCTGAGAAAGATAGCCGTATTTTACCAAAAGATTTTGCATATTCTTGACATCATCACTTTGTTCGCCAAGACGCATACCGAAGGGCTTGGCATTTTCAGAGTCCATAAGACTTCTGGTATCCGGGCCAAGGTAACCGTCTACTACCTGATCATTTCTGGACTGGAAGGCACGAATGGCATTTTGCGTACTAAGTCCAAAATTTCCATCCGCCTCTCCGGAAAGATATCCCAACGCAATCAGACGATTCTGGTATTTTTTTACAATCTCACTCTGTTCTCCAAGGGCAATAATATTAGCCTTTACTTCATCAGAGTATAGAAGATTGTAAGTGGTCTGGCCCACTGTTCCATCTATCGTCAGTTTATTGACTTCCTGCAATTTCTTTACCGCAGTTTCCGTATCCTGATCAAAGGTTCCGTTAATCTGGCCGCTTTCCGTAAGGTATCCCAGGTTATACAAACGGTACTGAATCTTGGTAATATCGTCTCCCTGGAAGCCAAGCTTTGCCGCATAATGGGGAGCGGATTCCGACATCAGAGCATCCCAGGTGTCTACACCGGTAATACCGTCCATTTTTCGTCCTGTCTGTCTTTGGAAATACTGCACGGCCTTGGAAGTGGCATCTCCGTAATAGGTAGTCGGTTCATCCTCCTCCATATAGCCAAGGTTCATCAATCTTTGTTGCAAATCCTTAACAACAGAATTAATTACACCTACGGTAAGATTAACCGGTGCTAAGTCCTCCGCCTGTCCGTCAATGGTAACTCCTTCAATAGAGGGAAGCACATTGGCATTTAAGCCGAGAGCCGCAATGGCCATCACACCTTCCGACTCCGCTTCAGTTGTCAGGACAATATCCGAGGAAGAAACAGCCTGCTCCTCAGCGCCAAGCTTCTTCTCACAAGCAGTAAGCCCCAATAGACCGGCTACTAAGACAAGAGAAAGTCCTCTATGGAATAATTTTGAATTCCGTATATGATCTTGCATATATTTTTGTACCTCTTATTTCTATAGATGAAAACGCTGTTCTATGATACCATAGGCACTGTTCCTATCCTATAAAGAAAATCTTAATTTTGATTAGGAGGAGAGGTAAAAAGGAAAAAGAAGAAAACAGCAGGGGAGACTTTAATAAGTTTTTGAATTCATAGAACTTAACGTTGAATAAGCAAAGAGTTTTAGCAAATATATGTGGGTTTGTTCCTTCAATAAGCATCACCAAATGTGCTCCGCACATTTTTGTGTAGGACAAAGGTGGCGCAGGCGGGAATGCAAGCATTTCCGACTGCACCACCTTTGTCCTACACAATACGGAAAGAATGCTCGCATTCTTTCCAGGTGATGCTGAAAGCTTAGCAATCCATACCAATTTCTCCGCAAGATGTTTTTCTTAATTATACAGCTCTTTGCTAAAGCACTAAGGAATTCCACTCTTCTAATCCAATCCCATTTATAAAGGAGTACCTATGCGTTTACGTCATATCCCCGGTTCCGAAGATTTTGTAGCAAATTCTCACTATGTTTTGTCACATCCGGAACAGTACAAGGGAGAGTTTTCTAAAAAGCTCTTTGGAAATGCCAATCCTTTGCACATCGAAATCGGTATGGGCAAAGGACAGTTTATCTTCGAAATGGCCAAAAGAAATCCAGAGATTAACTATATCGGCATTGAGCGCTACGACAGCGTTTTACTGAAAGCGATTCAAAGAAGAGAAAAGCAGGAACCTGAGCTTACACTCACCAATCTTTTCTACATCAGTATAGATGCCAGACTTTTGACAGATGTCTTTGCTCCGGAGGAAATCGGAAAAATCTATCTGAATTTCTCCGATCCCTGGCCTAAAAAACGGCAGGCAAACCGCAGACTCAGCAGTCCTGTCTTTTTAAAGATTTACAAAGAAATTCTGGCAAAAGACGCCTTCGTGGAAATGAAAACAGACAATCAGGATCTTTTCACCTATTCCTTGGAAAGTTTAGAGGAATGTCACTGGCAGATCTTAGCGAGCACCAGAGATTTACATCATGATTCTGTACTAAACGAAGGAAATGTAATGACCGAATATGAGGAAAAGTTCTCTTCCAAGGGAAATCCCATTTGCAAGTTTATAGCTAAGCCTTAACTATCACTTTTCAGCATGCTCCCGACAACAAGTAATTCAAAATACTATAGCAAAAATACTTAGATATCGGCATGCTTTTGCTACTGTTTTTCCATAAAAAAATACTTGCCTCTCCTGTCCCTATCATGCTATACTCAGTCGGTATGTAAATTTGAAAGGAATGGTTTTCCATGAAGATTTTTTTGGTTATTGTATTTGTATTGCTGGGCTTAGCATTGTCTGCCATTATTCTGATGCAGGAAGGTAAGAGTCAGGGCTTAGGTGCTCTCTCCGGTACCACCGACAGCTATTGGCAGAAGAATAGAGGTCGTTCCGTAGAAGGAAACCTGGAGAAGTTTACTAAGTTTGCCGCTTTTGCTTTATTCGCAGTAGCATTGGCGCTGGACATTATTTGGTAAGTTTATTCCTCTGTATGATAAGCCTGCATTTTATGCAGGCTTTTTCTCATATCCAAAGATAAGCAACAGGCGAATCAAAGGTGAGCATTGGCAAGAAAATGAGAGTTCATGCAATTCCTCAGACAGTTCCTCAAATTTTCACAGAAAACACTTGTAAACCATAAAAGGAATTAAAGAATAAAAGGAGTAAAATGCGGGAAGAGCAAAGGGATAAGTTAAAGAAAATTATATTGGATCTGATTAAGGATCCGAGCTACCACCCCATGAAGGAAAAGGAACTTTGCTTCTTTCTTGGTGTGCCAAAAGAAGAAAAGGCAGCCTTTCAGGAGCTTCTTATGGAGATGCAGGAAGAGGGCGTTATCGGCATTTCCCTGCAAGGGAAATACAGTAGGGCGGAAAGCTTCTCCCAAAAGGGTACTTTTCATGCCAGCAGACGAGGCTTCGGCTTTGTTTCTCTCAGTGAAAAGGAAGAAGAAGTCTATATTCCCAAGGGGGAAAGCGGCAATGCCATGGACGGCGATCTGGTAAAGGTCATCCTTACGAGAAGAGCGGAAAACGGCAGTAAGGCAGAGGGAAAAATCAGCAAGGTTTTGGAGCGGGCCAATAAGGAAGTACTGGGGCTGGTAAAGGAAAAGCGGGAAGGGCTCTATCTTTCCCCGGATAATCCCAAGCTTCCGGATTGTATTTTGATTTCTCCGGGAAGGGACAAGGGGGCTGTGCCCGGAGATAAGGTTATCGTAAAAATCCTTTCCTATGGGTCTACCAAGGAGAACAAAGCCCCCAGAGGTCGTATTCCCCGAAAAAGAATCAGTCCTCTTCTCTCCTGCCCTGTAGGAGAAGTGAAGGAAATTTTGGGAAACAAAAATGATCCGGGAATGGATGTGCTCTCCGTAATTCGCTCCTTCTCCCTGCCGGAGGAATTCTCCGAGGATGTGCTTTTAGAGGCCAATCAACTTCCCAATGCCGTTTCTCCTGAAAAGGCGGAGGAGCCGGGACGAAAGGATTTTCGGAAGCTTACTACCATCACCATTGACGGAGAAGATGCCAAGGACTTGGATGATGCCATTTCTTTGGAATATTTTCCGGAGAAGGAAGAATATAGACTTTACGTGCATATTGCGGATGTGAGCGACTATGTGAAGGAAGGAAGCGCTCTGGATTTGGAAGCTTTGGAGCGGGGTACCTCCGTTTACCTGACAGACCGGGTAATTCCCATGCTGCCGAAAGCTCTAAGTAACGGCATTTGCTCCCTCCATGAGGGAGTAGACAGACTTTGCCTTAGCTGTATCATGGACTTCGACCGGGAAGGCCGTCCCCTCTCCCACGAAATTACCCCCTCCATCATTTGCTCCGATAAAAGAATGTCCTATCACAAGGTAACAGCGCTTTTAGAGGACAAGGAATGGGAGGACCCGGAAGAGAAGCTTTCTTATCTGCCTTTCCATGAGCTTCTTACGAAAATGCGGGAGCTGGCAAGACTGCTTAGAAAATCCAGAATGGCCAGAGGGGCTTTGGATTTTGATTTCCCCGAATCCAAGGTGTACTTTGATGAAAATGGAAATATTTCCAAAATCTGTGCAGAGGAAAGGGAGGAATCCCATAAGATTATTGAGGAATTCATGCTCATTGCCAATGAAACCGTGGCAGAGGAGTATTACTGGCGGGACATTCCCTTTTTATACCGTATCCACGAAAATCCGGATTGGGAAAAATGGCAGAATCTCTCCCATGTTCTCTCCTCCTTTTCCTATAGTTTAAAGGCAAAGGATCCGGATAGCCTTAGACCGAAGGCTTTGCAGGAGGTACTTTCCAAAATGAAGGGAAAGCCGGAGGAAGCCATGCTCAGCAGCTTGATTCTTCGTTCCCTAAAGCAGGCCAAGTACAGTACAGAGCCGGAAGGGCATTTTGGACTGGCCAGTAAATATTACAGCCATTTTACCTCTCCCATCCGCCGTTATCCCGACCTGCAGATTCATCGTATTATTAAGGAAAATATTGCTTCTCAGGAAAATGAGAAACGGCGCAAGCATTATGAGCGGATTCTGCCGGATGTGGCAAGCCAAAGCTCTCTTCGAGAAAGACGCGCAGAGGAAGCGGAACGGGATTGCATGAAATTGAAAAAATGTCAGTACATGAAGAATTTCTTGGGAGAAGTTTTCCCGGGAAGAATCTCCGGGCTTACCCAGTACGGCATTTATGTCACTTTAGAAAATAGCATTGAGGGCATGATTCCCCTACGCTTTATGACAGAGGACTACTACATTTTCAATGAGGAGGAAATCAGTCTTAGAGGCGAGGCAAGCGGAACGACCTTCCATATAGGGGATCCGATGTGGATTTCCGTTTATGCGGTGGACACCCTAAGCAGAAGTATTGATTTTCTTCCCTACTATCCGGAAGATACAGAAGGAGGCAATAGTCTTGACTAAGGAAAGCATAAAGCAAATCGCCAACAATAAAAAAGCCTTTCACGACTACTTTGTGGAGGAAAGCTTTGAATGCGGAATTCAGCTTTTCGGAACTGAAGTAAAGTCTCTTCGCTTGGGGCAGGCTTCCATTAAAGAGGCCTTTTGTCAGATTCGAAACGGGGAATGTTTTGTGGTAGGCATGCATATCAACCCCTACGAGCGGGGTAATATCTTCAATAAGGATGCCTTAAGAGACAGAAAGCTTCTGCTGCACAAGCAGGAAATCCATAGACTTCTGGGAAAAATCAAGGAGCAGGGCTATACTCTTATGCCCCTTTCCCTTTATTTTAAAGGAAGCCTTGTAAAGCTGAACATGGGACTCTGCCGTGGTAAAAAGCTTTATGATAAGCGGGAAGATATGAAGAAAAAAGCCCAGAGAAGGGAATTGGAAAAGGAATTCAAAAAGGCAAATATCAGAGTATAGTTGAGGTCGGAATCTATGAGTCTTCATTATCTCTTAAGTAACAGTTCTTTAAACGCCTAATGATTTCTTCTTTACTCTGTCGCAGACCTAACTGTTTTATATCCAGCTCTTCGCTTTCCATCTTTAATAAAAATTCAGAGATATCTTTTTTGATGATTCCCTTCGTGGGAATCATCACTTCTTCTCCCAAAAGTTCTGATATGCGAAATACATCATTTCTGTGTTTACGGATATCTCTACTATCTATTTTTTCGCCCAATTCTCTTCTTTCCGTCAAATCCAGCCATGCCTTCATTTTAAATGGAATCAAGTAAGGAGTATTAAGAATACTAACTCCATCCAATATCACCGGCTCATTTCTAAGAAATTGATAGTAATCATCATCCAAGAGAATTGCTGATAGACTCGATAACTCCTCTTCTAGGGGAATCGGCGTTAATACTGCATACTCCGGTAATACCATTTTGTCTGTTCTTCTGGAAAATATTTCAATCATAGCCGGAAAAGAGTCGTTTTTAGGTTTAGAAAATCTATAAAATTGACTCTTACCACTACTTTTGTTTCTATGTTCATATCCTGCTTCCAAAATATAATCCCAAAATTTCCGACCAAACTCTATAGTCAGGACTTCAAGAATCAGAACAAGATCAAGATCTTTTGTCGCTCTAAATTCCATATCAAAATCCGACATCAGCAAGTCGCAAGCGGCACCTCCAATAATAATGTAGTTGGATTCATAACCTTGAAAGCACTCTCTAAAACTATGTAAGCCTCTGATCATATTTCTTCCTCCAAAATGCTTCCATCATTTCTGTAAGAGAAATCTGAATGCGTTCATCTGCATTATCCTTTAAACTTAAATACAAGGAAAGAGCATCTATCTTCCCCTTCATTCCAAACAGCTTCGGATCATAATGCCATATTTCCAGCTGAATTTCTTTGTCTATATCCGTCATATAATCATAGCTACTACCATGAAAATGTAGAGTAGCATAAGTCTCTATTTTGGAAGGACTTAGCATGGAATATTCTGATAATGCGGAAACTCCGGCCTTTAAGAATTCATCCTTCAAATCTTTTCTTTCAATATACAGCTTTTTCTTTACCGGAGATATTAAAAATTTTTCTGCAACTGTAAATAATTCTTTTCCATGAAATTCCGAAGCAACAAACTTGCTAACACCTCTTTTATGGCTTTTAGTAATTCCGGCATCTTCCAGCTGTTTTGTAGCTCTACTGATAGTCATCAATGAATAGGATATATGATTTGACAGCTCGCTGAAACTAATCTCCTCTTTTCCACTATATAGGAAATATAAAAATAAAACCTGTGCCGCAGGACTGATTTTACTAGGGATTAATCTTCTTTTGCTAAATTTTTCTTGTAATGCCACTCCCATAAAGGGAAGAAATATCTGCATCCCTTCCATTACAAATGGAATTCTTGCCTTGATTAGGCTTTCCCTTTGTCTGGGTAGACATTCATTAAGCACTAAAACCACAGGAATATTTACTATTTCAGCAAGTTTTTGTACATGCTTTTTCACTGAAACTATATCTTCCATTTTCCCTTTTATGTACATGAAGAGACAGTTTGTTTTATCTAACTTTACCTTTTTAAAAGAATATCGATCTGTTAGAAAATATGGTATTTTTTTTCTATCCTCCCAATCCTTATATTCTGTTTTTATATCAAGTACCTGCTCTATATACTCCATATCCACCCCTTTATAACCATTAAAATGTATTATAACTATACTGATGTTATAATTCAATTATAATGTTATAAACTATGTGAATTTCACCCCTAACATCAAACTATAAACAATATAAAAAAAGAATCCACTATAAAATCTAAAATCCCAATTCCTCATTCACCAAAATCACATGAATTCGATCATTATGACGAGAATAGCGAGTAATCAAAAACTGACAACAGATGGTATCCGGAGACTTACAATCCGAACACTTTCCCGTTACCCTACAGGGTGTCTTAATATCAAACCTTTGGGTATTTATAGGTGCCGCTACATTTCTGGCTCTCTTCATGGCACTGTCTAAATCCGGACAAACCTTCTGCATTCCCACAATAAATAAAACCTGCTTAGGTCCCTGAGCAATGCAGGATACCCGATTGGCATTCCCGTCAATATTTACCAGCACTCCATCATCCGTCATGGCATTTACGCTGGATAAGAAGACATCCGCATCATAGGCCGCAAGCAGTGCTGCCCTTGGCTCCATTTGACTTCTATCAATGAAATTATATTCCCCTTCCTTTAAGGCAGATACAAGCCCGATTTCCATAGCACTCATACAGCCGCCCATGGAAATGCTGCTGCCCTTGGGCATCAGCTCTAAAGCCAGCTTTAAAGCCTCTTCCTTATCCTTGGCATAATAGCCGGTCATATTTCGAGACTTTAGCCCCTTAATAACCGTCTCCGCCAATACCTCATTTCTTTTCTTTCCGTAAATGTCCATAAGCACTCCTTCCAATAAGACTCAACAGAATATTTTTAGCATGACTTCCAAAGCATTTCAACAGATAAGGCTGAAGAATCCCCCTCGGACTTGTGCTATAAGACATACCGTAGTAGTTTTTCAATAGATTTTCACCATAGATTCGGCA
>NZ_DBHIGR010000004.1:0-12767 GCF_057249185.1 Oribacterium sp. | reverse complement strand
GAGGGGAGATTTTGAGGTAGACAATCTGAGCTCGTCGGTACTTAGCAAGAACGAGCAAAGCGAAGTTCGAGCTTAGTACCGCTACGTAAGCGAAGTTAGCGAAGGCGTGTCTACCGAGAAATCCCCCTCGGACTTCTGCTATAAGACATACCGTAGTAGTTTTTCAATAGATTTTCACCATAGATTCGGCAAGCAAAAAGCCGAGGGGAGATTTTGAGGTAGACAATCTGAGCTCGTCGGTGCTTGGCAAGAACGAGCGAAGCGAAGTTCGATCTTAGTACCGCTACGTAAGCGAAGTTAGCGAAAGCGTGTCTACCGAGAAATCCCCCAGGTCAATGCCGCCAGGCATAACGCAGTAGTTTTCCAATAGATTTTTTACTATAGATTTGGCAAGCAAAAAGCCGAGGGGAGATTTTGAGGTAGACAATCTGAGCTCGTCGGTACTTAGCAAGAACGAGTGAAACGAAGTTCGAGCTTAGTACCGCTACGTAAGCGAAGTTAGCGAAAGCGTGTCTACCGAGAAATCCCCCTCGGCTTTTTGCGTACTATATTCTATTTCAAAAAACTACGAGGCTATGACTTAGGCATCCCTCAGTCTTGCTCCCTTCTCCTCCAAAGCCTTCAAAAGACTATTAGTACATCCTACAATCTCCTGCTCGGTAAGGGTATGGTCCTTGGCTCTGATGCTGACCTTATAGGACATGGACTTGTAACCCTCCTGCACCTGTGCTCCCACATAGATATCGAAGAGTTCAATCTTCTCCAAAAGCTCTCCCGCTCCCTTTCGGATGGCCTCCTCCAAGTCGCCGGCCATCACATTTACCGGTACTAAAAGAGAGAAGTCACGGGTAACCGCCGGGAACTTTGCCACCGGCTTATACTTTCTAAAGTCTCCGGAGAGAGGATAAAGAGCCTCTAAATCCAGAATGGCCACATAAGCCTTTTCCTTCATATCAAAATTCTGCAATACCTCCGGATGAATCTCTCCCAAGGAGCCTAAAAGCTTTCCTTCGTAAGAAATATTCGCCTTTCTTCCCGGATGGTAAAATGCCTTTTCGCAATCTCTATCATAGTGGAAATTTCCCTGTAAGCCGGACTGACGAAGCAGTTCCTCCACCTCTCCCTTTAAGCTAAAGAAGTCTCCCTCTCCTGCAAATCCAAGGGTTAAGGTCATTCTCTCCTCCGGAAGCTCTGTCAAGGGAAGAGCCTTGGGGATATAAATTTTAGCCATTTCAAAAAGCTTGGCATTCTTATTCTTGTGATGCTCATTTAGGCTTAATGCCTGTAACATGCCCGGTACGGAGCTGGTACGCATTACGGAGAAATCCTCTCCCAAGGGATTGGCAATGGTAATCTGCTGCCATTCCATAGCATCCTTAGGAAATAAAAGCTTCTCATACACCTTCTTGGACTCAAAGGAATAGAAATAGCTCTCGGAATAGCCCAAAGCCTCTGCCAAATGACGAAGCTTCTGATTTAACTGTAAATCCTTGGCCTTACCTCCAACGGTGGTAGCCTTTGGCAGGGTGCTGGGAATCTTGTCATAGCCGTAGAAACGGGCAACTTCCTCCGCAATATCCGCCATTCTCTCCAAGTCCTGTCTAAAGCTTGGGATAACAAGGGATAGCTCCTCCCCATTTGCACCGTTCTTTACCTCTACGGAAATCTCCAAAGCTGTCAAAATCTTCTTCATTTCCTCTCCGGAAAGAGAAAGTCCTAAAAGATTGTTGATGTCAAAAACGGAAACTGTAAGCTTGGTATCCTCCCGCTTTACAGGATAGCAGTCCAACATTCCTCCCACTACCTCTCCTGCTCCAAGCTCTTCAATCAAGGTGCAGGCTCTATCCATAGCCATTTCGCAAAGGTTTGGGTCTAAGCCTTTTTCAAAGTAAGCGGAAGCATCCGTACGAAGTCCCAGCTTTCTTCCGGAAAGACGAATATTGGTACCGTCAAAGCAAGCCGCCTCCAAAACTACATTCTTCACCTGATCGGTAATCATAGAATTCTCTCCTCCCATGATTCCTCCCAAGGCAATGCTTCTTTCCCCGTCCTTAATGCAGAGGATACTGTCGCTAAGCTCATGCTCTACGCCGTCCAGCGTGGTGAAGCTTTCCCCTTCCTTGGCTCTCTCCACAATGATTTTATGTCCCTTGATGGTGTCGTAGTCAAAGGCATGCATGGGCTGTCCCAGCTCCAGCATCACATAATTGGTGATGTCCACGAAATTGTTGATGGGACGAATTCCTGCGGTGCGAAGACGGATCTGCATCCAAAGGGGGGAAGGAGCAAAATGCACATTTTTAATCAGTCTTGCGGTATAACGTTTGCAAAGCTCCGGAGACTTTAATTCCACGGAAAGATAAGAAGAAATATCCTCCTGATTGCCAATCTTTTCAATCTTTGGATACCGGAGCGTCTGCTTAAAAGTTGCCGCCGCTTCCCTTGCCAAACCAAGTACAGAGAAGCAATCCACACGGTTAGAGGTAATTTCATACTCATGTAAAATATCCCGAAGGCCTAAAAGTTCTGCCGCATCCACTCCCACCGGAGTTCCTTCCGGGAAAATGTATAAACCGCTCTCCGGTGCTTCCGGGAACAGATTCTTCTCTCCTCCAAGCTCTTCAATGGAGCACATCATGCCGTTGGAGGGAACGCCCCTTAGCTTTCCGGCACGGATTTCCACGCCTTCCTTGGGCTTACTGCCGTCATGGGCAACTTTCACCTTACCCCCGTCCAAAACCACGGGAACCACGTCTCCCTGCTTCATGTTCTGAGCACCGGTAACAATCTGAATCTGCTCGTTTCCGATATCTACCTGGCAAATGGAGAGCTTGTCCGCATCCGGATGCTTCTCCAAAGAAAGAATCTTTCCGGTAACAATCTTTTCCAGATTCTCCCCCAGATCCTCCATGGTTTCTACCTTATTTCCTGCCAATGTCATGGCATCCCGGAATTCCTGTCCGCTTACGGAAAGTCCCGGAACATAGGCTCTCAGCCAATTCATGGATGTATTCATATTTCCCCCCTAACTCTTAAAACTGCTCCAGAAAACGCAGGTCATTTTCATATAAAAGACGCATATCATCGATTTCATACTTCAAAAGGGCAATTCTCTCCAAGCCCACACCGAAGGCGAAACCGCTGTATTCCTTGGAATCGATACCGCAGCTCTCCAAAACCTTGGGATGTACCATACCGCAGCCCAAAATCTCAATCCAGCCCTCTCCCTTACAGAAACGGCAGCCCTTTCCCTTACATTTAAAGCAGGACACATCCACCTCTGCGGAAGGCTCCGTAAAGGGGAAGTGGTGGGGACGAAGCTTGGTCTTGGTATCCTGTCCGAACAGCTCCTTGGCAAACAAATCCAGAGTTCCCTTTAAGTCGGAAAAATGAATATTTTTATCAATCACCAATCCCTCAATCTGGTGGAAAGAGGGGGAGTGGGTAGCATCCACCGCATCAGAACGGAAAACTCTTCCCGGACAAATCATGCGAATAGGCGGCTTATGAGTCTCCATATATCTTGCCTGTACGGAGGAGGTCTGGGTACGGAGCAAAATGTTGGAGTTGATATAAAAGGTATCCTGTTCATCTCTTGCAGGATGTCCTTTCGGAATATTCAGCTTCTCAAAGTTGTAGCTGTCATACTCCACCTCAGGTCCCTCTACCACTTCATAGCCCATGCCGATAAAGATTTTCTCTACCTCTTCCAGAGCTAAAGTATTGGGGTGGGGATGTCCATAACGAATCTTCTTGGCAGGAAGGGTAATGTCAATGGTCTCCTCCCGCATTTTTGCTTCCCGAAGACTTCTTTCCAAGGCCTCTCCATGGCTCTTAATGCTCTGCTCCACCTTTTGGAACATTTCGTTAACCAGCTGTCCGAACTTTGGTCTTTCCTCCGGACTAAGATCCTTTAAAAGCTTCTTCGCCTCGGTCAGTTCTCCCTTCTTCCCTAAGACCTGTACTCTGATGTCATTTAAGGCTGTTAAGTCCTTGGAACCTGCAATCTGTTCCTCTGCCCGTTTTACAATCTCTTGCAATACTTGATGATCCATACACTCTTCCCTTTCCACTTTGAACTTTGTTTTACTTCCTTTTACAAAGGAAATCCGCTTTCTTTTGAGAACCTTTTTAGAGTTGTTCTTTTTTACTTATTTTTACTTATTTCTACTAATAAAAAAGCCCCTGTCTGTTCTCAAACAGACAGGGACGATTGCTCGCGGTACCACCCTGTTTTTCGATTCTTTCTTCTAAACCAAGAACCGAACCCTCATTTTGAATGTAACGTATTCCACGGTTTTTGCTACTCTCCTTCACAAAAACAGCTCCGGCGGGAAAATTCCATCGGGAAGATAGAAAGGACTTTCAGCCAAGGTCCCTCTCTCTAGGCTATCTTTTCTCCCTTTGTACTGGGCGCCATCTTCGCTTTTCAACCGACAGTTTATTGCCTAATGAAGGAAAAGTCAAGCTTTAGGCTCCTACTCCGGCCGCTTTCTACATTTACTCCGACTCTGACTTTTTCTATTCATTCTCCGGACTTGCCTCTTTGTGCTGATTCTCAAATGCAGGCTTTTTCTCCTTCTTTTCCTCTTCGTCTTTTTCCTTGCCTAAGTCTGTAGCTTCACTCCAAACACGAATCTGGCTCTTGGTAGTCTTCTTAACAACATACATGGCATAGTCCGCATTTTTCTGGAGCTGATCCGGATTGGTTCCTCCTTCGGGGTACCAGCTCACACCGCCGGAAAGACGAAGCTGCTTCTTCTCTCCATCCGGAAGCATGATGAAGCTGTTGTCAATGGTTTCCTGCAATCTTTCAATCAAGGCATTGATACGACTGCGATTTCCCTCTTCATCAAAGATAAAGGCATTGAACTCGTCTCCGGAAATACGGGAATAAATGGCTTCATCCCCCAATCCTTCTCGCATGGCATCGGAAGCACAGCGGATATATTTGTCTCCATATTCATGGCCGTAGGTATCGTTTACAATTTTCAGATTATCCAGGTCCATCATGATATAAGCACCGATAGCATTTCCTCCGCCCTTTTTCTCTAAAAGCTCCCGGATTCTTCGTCCGAAGGCTCTTCGGTTATAAAGGTCTGTAAGGAAGTCATGGTCTCTTTCGTATTGCAGATTCCTTTGTTCCTGTAAAAGTCGATCGGACAAATCCTCCAGGGCCTCCGACATCTGATCAATCTCTAAAATGCCGGTTTCTCTGAGACGAAGTTTATCCGTCGTCTTATTACTGCGAATCGCCAACGCCAGCTTACGAATAGGCTTTTGCAAAAACAGGGAAATCACAAGGCTTCCCACGATTCCGATGCCCAGAGTCAAAATAATGGTAACGGACATGACGAAGGTCATCCGGTCCGCAAAGCGGTTCATGGTCTTATAGGGAATAGCTGCTCCCAACTGCCACTCCACATCGGTGAAGGGTCCCACTGTGGAAAAAAGATGTAAAGGCATACTGAAGGTAAAATAGTTTTTCTTATCAGAAACAACTTTCCCTTCCCGGTCTTCTCCTATCGTAGCTTCTATCGAATTGAGCTGAATGACATCCTGATAGCTTGTACTGCTTCCCTCAGAATTTCCCGTCTTATGAATACTGAGAAAATAAGAGGCCGTTCCACTGCTGTCCAACTCCCTGGAAGGCAGGTTTTGCTTCAAATAATCCACCAAAATATCTACCCCTAAGACGCCATACACCCGTCCGTCGGAAAGACGCAAAGGAACCGAATAGGCAATGGCTTCTCTGGTTTCGCCGAATAAGGTATAGGGCTTACTCCAAAAGCCCATATCCTCCCAGGTCATCTCTGGCTTACTGTAAAAGGTCGCTTGGGTCGGCTCATATAAAAAGTCATAGTAGGGCACATCCGCCGTACCGAATTGAAAGCTGGTATTCCAGGTCTTATCGGTGGCAATCTGGGTATTTCTCACCACCAAAAGGGGCGAGCGTTCAATCAGTAAATCCAGGTTTTCCGAACTGGCTCTGGATTCCGGATCCAAATCTCGAAAATACAGGCCCGGCTTATCCATATATTTCTTGGACTTCATGCTTTCTTCCAGATTGTCCGCATTTAATATCATGAAAACGCCGGTAACGTGATTGGTACGCATCATACTGATTAAGTCCATACTGACTGCACTTAGGAATGGAGCGGCATTTTCAGAGCTATCATCAATAGCCTCGATATCCATCTTTCCCGCATCCACCAGACCATCTGCCAAAAGATTAATCTTTTGCACGGTTTGGCTGACATTCATCCACTGATTCACCATCAGGCTTTCCAGATAATTTCGTCTTGCTTCCACACGACTTTCAATGATATCTTGGGAATTTTTATGAATCAGAGAAAACAAGCCCTGACCATAAATCGAAACCATCAAAATTAAAATCTCTAAGATAACCAAACCCATCAAAGGAATCAATATTTTCGTAAAAATCGGTTGTTTCTTCATACTCACCCTTTGGCAACTTCCGCTCCCCGCCTTAGCAAAGAGTCTTAATCATCTGACAACAAATAATTTATTTCCTCTAATAAAGTCTCATAATACTGTTCAAAATTCTCATCATTATCATACTCCGCAATAGCATCCTCTCTGGCCACACCGGAAGCCATAGCTGTTTCAATCTTATACCGATCCGACAGGGCCTTATCCTGCAGCTCGTATTCCAGAGCTTTTCGTATTTCTGCCAGATTAATGATGGAAGGGGTAAAGTACAAGGTATTGGAAGACATGGTGGACAAGGCCTTTTCCAAAGAAGGATCCATACCGCTCCCCTTCTCCTTATCAATAGCTTCCACGGTAAAGCTGTCCACACGTACCGGAAGATATTCCGCAGAAAGAGCGAACTGGGCATTTTCCTCATAGCTGGTCAGCCACTTTAAAAATTGAACGGAGGCTTCTACTCTCTTCTTATTCCCCTGAACAATACCCATGCCGATTCCCTGCTGCATCGCAATCTCTTCCCCGCCTTCAAAGTGAGGAGCCGGCAAAACAAGATTGGTGATGGCATGTTGTTCCCGGTCCGAAATAATCACTTCCTTCGGAAAGTAAACACTGGAAGCAGAAGAACCGGTATAGGCTAAAATATCCCCTGTCTTAACATCATCGGAACGAAAGCGCCCTTCGGAGGTGAAATAGCCTTTTATAATAGGAACATATAAATTATCCCATAAGGTTTTCATCACTTCTTTAGGGAATTGCACCTTAGCATTTCCTTCCTCATCTACAGAAATCAGATTCACGCCCAGCTCTCTCGCCCCTACCAGCATATAGTTCGCATAATCATCAATGCCATAGAACGCTTTGCCGTCATCCGGCGTTTCCGTAAGAGCATCTGTGTATTGGTAATATTTTTCCGCAACCCGAAGCAATCCTTCCTTCGTCCTTAATTCCGAAAGCGTGGTGCCGGTAGCTTCCGCAAAGCTATCCCAGTCAGTTTTATTGATAAACAAAAGCTCTGTAGATTTTGCCACAGGTAAAATCTTAACGCCTCCATATTTCCTTCCCAACCGTCCTTCCTCAATAAAGCTGGGCACAAAAGCGCTCCAATCCTCTTTACTGAAATAGGAATCCAGGTCGGTAAGAACCCCTTCCTCTTCCAAAATCATCGCTGTATCGGTGTGCAAGCTGACAATATCCGGATAATCTCCCTGGTCCAATTTCTTTTGGTTTATCCCATGTAAATTATTCTGTAAATCCAAGGTAGAACCGGGGTTATAGGCCTTCACCTCTACGCCGATATCCTTTCCTCGACCTTCATTGAAGCGATTAATCGTTCGCTGAAAGGCCTCCTGTTGGATACCGGAAAAATAGGTCCAAACCGTGATTTCCAAGGGCTCTTCTTTCACACTAAAACCGCCCCTTTCTTTGCTAAAGGGGCTTTCTGTAGAACTGACTACCTTGGTACCGCAGGCCAAAAGCCCCAGTGCCATGGTCAGTAATACCGGCAATTCTAAAATCTGTATTATACTTTTCTTCATTTCCTTAACCCTTACATTCTCCCATAGCCCATGCGTATTTTTGTACAAAAAAATATCGGCATTGTTATTAATAGCAATAATACATTTTGTATAGCACTATAATTTTTTAATAAATGGGAAAATTTTCGGCATTTAGGATGAGAGCAAATTCTCTTTCCCATCCAAAATGGCTTCCAACAACTTCCCCTCCCGGTCATATCGTAAAGTTAAAGAGAAAAATCCCTCTCCCTTTGCCAACAATTCCAGAAAGATCCGGTCTCCCTCCCAAAGGGGTAAAGCTTTTACCTCTTCATAGGAAAAATATTGCAGTTCACCTTCCGAACATTCCTTTAAAGAACCTTCTTCCAGCACGGCCGTAAATAAAAACATATAGCTGCAATCTTCTTCTCCATAGAAAAAGCTTACAATTCCCCTTAGTTGATGGCTCAGGACATGCAGTCCCGTCTCCTCGAAAACTTCTCGGTAAAGACAATCCTCCGGGCTTTCTCCCGCTTCAAAATGTCCTCCTACACCGATCCATTTTCCTTTATTAATATCTTCCTTTTTCTTATTCCGGTGAAGCATTAACCATTTGCCCTCTTTCTCTACATAACAGAGGGTGGTTAAAACACCGTCAGCAAATCTTTTCTTCTCCATATGCAACAGTATACACAAAAATTGCACAAATTCCAAGGGGGATTTTTGCGCAATTTATATAAAAACATGGGTGCTTTCCTTTATTTTTAAGTTTTACTTTCCCCTTTCCTACGGTCTTCCGAATACTCCTGCTATACAAGTGATAAATACTGAAGCCTATTCTTCCCGGCACTTTAGAAAGATTACCCAGCTACGCCGCTGATACAGCTTAAGACCAGAGAAAAAGAGGACCGGCACACAATGGCTTTGGTCCTCTTTCTAAGATGCTGACTAATTAATACTTATCATCATCCGGCAAGATACTTCTCTTATACTCGGTTTTTCTGATTTTTCCTAAATCCTTGGCTAAAGCCTCTTCTCTTTCCGCCTTCTCCTCGGTGGAAAGCTTTTCCGGCTTCTGTACCGGAGTCTTCTTTACTCCGTCCTGTGGTACATAGTGAGCATCTCCGGGAATGGGAATCTGGGATAAATCCATGCCGTCCATGCCGCTGATATCCACTAATACCTGTCCTTCTTCTACAGCGGGTGCTGCAGCTTTTGCCTTTTTCTTTTCTACCGGCTTCTTAACAGGAGCGTCTTCCTCCTTCAGCTCATGTGCTTCCACAGCTTTTACTTCTGTTTTAGCTTCAGGCTTTTTTTCGGTTTTAGCTACCGTTTTTTCTGCCTTCACCTCCACCGGCTTCTCTTGTGCCGGCTTCTCATTCTTTGGTTCAGCAGGCTTCTCTTCTTTTCTTGCTACCGGCTTTTCTAATTCTGCTGCAACCGGAGTTGCTTTTGCTTTCTCCACAAAAGAAGTATTCTTTACTTTCTCTACTACAGGAGCAGCTACTCTTTTTTCTGCCGCCGGAGCCACTTCTGTCTTTACATTTGACGGAACTGCCTTAGCCCGAAGTTCAGTAGTAGCAAGCTCTACATTTTCCTCCTCTACAGGAGTCGGCTCTTCCTTCTTTGTTGCCGCAAAGCCGTTCAATTCTCTCTTGTAAGGTTCGGTTCTTAACTGGAACTTCTCAAGCAATTCGTTCAAGCGGTCTGCCTGTCCGGAAAGCTCTTGAGAAGCTGCTGCGGATTCTTCTGCTGTTGCGGTATTGCTCTGCACAACGGAGGAAATCTGATCCAGACCTGTAGTAAGTTGCTTGATTCCCTCTGCCTCTTCCTCGGATGCGGAAGAAATGGAGGTGATAATACCGTTAATCTTCTCGGTTTTCTGGGATACTACCGAAAGAGACTCTGCAGTTTCCTCTGTGATTCTTGCTCCCTTATTTACCGCCTCAATAGTTTCCTCGATTAAGCTGGAGGTGTTCTGGGCTGCCTTTGCAGACTTCTGGGCAAGGTTTCCTACCTCATCCGCTACAACCGCAAAGCCCTTTCCTGCCGCTCCCGCTCTTGCCGCCTCAATAGCCGCATTCAGGGAAAGAATATTGGTCTGGAAAGCAATATCGTCAATGGTCTTAATAATCTTGCTGATTTCCTGAGACTTCTCGGTGATGTCTTGCATTGCTCTGGACATCTCGTTCATCTTCTGGTTACTGGTTCCTACCGCACTGCCGGTTTCCTTGGAAAGTCCGGAAGCATGCTGGGACATTTCCGCTGTTTCCTTAATCTTTACGGAGATATCATTCATGGTTGCGCTGAGCTCTTCGATGGAAGAAGCCTGTTCCGTTGCTCCCTGTGACAGGGACTGGGCGGAGCCGCTAACCTGCATAGCGGAAGAGTTTACCATATGAGAGCTGTTCTGAATCTCTCCCATGGTGACATTTAAGTCATCTAAAATATCATAAAGGCTGTTCAGCAGAGGCTCATATTCTCCGTTGTAAAGCTGGGTATTCCAGAACTCGAAGGAGAAATTTCCCTTGGCAATCTGTTCCAGCTTTCCTGCCAAATCCTGAATAATGCTTCGGATTCTCTCCACAACCTTTTCCATACTCTTGGCAATCTGTCCGATTTCATCCTGGTAAGGGTAGTTGATTTCCTTGGAGAAATCTCCTTCTGCCACGGATTCTCCCACATCGGCAATCTTCTTTAATGGATTCAAAGACTTCTTGATGAAGAAATAGCTGAATCCTACCAAGAGAGCAATTCCCAGAACGGAAAGGGGAACCGCCAACATAATCATGTTACTGATTGCCTTAGTATATTCCTTTTCGGAAACCTCGATGGCTACCCACCAGGTTACGCCCTCTATCTTTAATGGGCGGGCATTAAACTGCACCAAATCTCCCTTTTCATTTTCAATGTGTGTATTGAAAGGTTCTCCCTGATCCAGATAGGATTGAAGCTTTTCCATGCTGTCCGCAGGAAGAATATCGCTTAACTGCTTTCCCTTGGCCTCTTCGTTCATACTGAACATGATGTGACCGTTGGTATCAAAAACATTACTGTATAAGCTCTCGAATCGCTCATCCTTCTGTTCAATGATTTCAAAGGAACTCATATCCATATCGATAATGACGATTCCCTTAAACTCATCCTTATACATAATCGGCTCAATAACGGATACAATCCATCCCCCTGTTGCACTCTCATCTTCATAGGCATTGGTCAGGTTCAATCCCTTATTTTCCTTTGCCTTCAGGTAGTAGTCCTTCTGGGAATACATGCTGTAGGGATAAACCATCAGCTTTCTCTTCTCCGCATCGGTTCTGCTCATGTAGGGGGCATAGTTTTCGATGCCCTGATAAAAAGCATTCGGCTCCAGAAAAACACCGATTCCTACATAAGTATCATTATTGCTTAAAGAAGAATAAATAGAGTCCAAAAGGGTGGTCTCCGCATTATAGCGGCTGGCGGGAATCGCCGCATCCACAATTCGGGAACGGAACATGGTTCCTGCCATATTGGTGGGCTCTAAAATATTGTGCTGATCATCCTCAATGGTCCAAAGATTGGAGGGAACTCCTCCCGCCATATCATTTTGATCATAAATACTGATTAAGCCTTCTTTAATAGTATTCGCTGTAACCTCGGCCTGGGTAACCACGTTATCCAAATCCGCAATTCCTAAACGAATTTTATCATCCATATTTCCCCGTAAAGCACCATAAATTGCGGTTCTTCCCATGGAAATAATAGCAATACTTAAGCCTGCCATTAAAATTATGCTAAGAAGTCCTATTGCCACAGACATTCTTGTACTGAGCTTCATCTTTTTCCAAAAGGATGTCCCAGTGGTATTGCTTCTTTTTTTCATTTTGTGTTTTTCCTCCTTGAAAAATACTACTTCCTGTTTTCTTCTCTAATTCATCGTCCGACTTAGCCCTTTTTATAAGGTAAATTCCCTTTTCCCTTGCACTTTCCTTATTTTTTATAAATAACTTCGAATTATCGCTGCGAACTAAGCTTCTTCCTACAATAAAAACAGCCCCTTAGAACTCTGCATTATCCCCAAAACAGGGCTTTGCAGCTTCTTAAGAGGCTGTCTTTTTAATTAATCCTCGTTCTTCAGTTGAAAACGATTTACCAGATCATTCATGATATTGGCCTGGCCGGAAAGCTCCTCGGAAGCTGCCGCAGACTGCTCTGCCGTTGCGGTATTGCTCTGTACCACAGAGGAAATCTGATCGATTCCCATAGTCAGCTGAGAAACACCTCTAGCTTCCTCCTCCGATGCGCTGGAAATGTTTGTGATAATGTCGTTAATATCCTTCGCATGGTTGGATACGGTTGTCAGAGATTCTGCGGTTTCTTCCGTAATCTTAGCTCCCTTATCCACCGCCTCGATGGTTTCCTCAATCAGACTGGAAGTATTCTGGGCTGCCTTTGCAGACTTCTGGGCCAGGTTTCCTACTTCATCCGCTACCACTGCGAAGCCCTTTCCTGCGGCACCGGCTCTTGCCGCCTCAATAGCCGCATTCAAAGATAAGATATTGGTCTGGAAGGCAATATCATCAATGGTTTTGATAATCTTACTGATTTCATTGGACTTCTCGGTGATTTCCTGCATTGCCTTGGACATTTCTTCCATCTTTTGGTTACTGAGACCTACCGCCTCCTCTGTTCTTTGAGAAAGTCCGGAAGCCTTCACCGCCATTTCCGCAGTTCCCTTAATCTGGGTGGAAATGTCGTTCATGGTAGCACTTAATTCTTCAATAGAAGAAGCCTGCTCTGTAGCACCCTGAGAAAGTCCCTGAGCACCGGAGCTCACCT
>NZ_DBHIGR010000003.1:29635-35134 GCF_057249185.1 Oribacterium sp. | reverse complement strand
GATATGCAGACTCATTCCTGGATTTCTCATCGGAAATCTTGTCAAAGTACCGTAACTTGGATTCTAAAAAGCGTTTCTGCAATTCCGGAAGATTGATTTCCAAAAGCTTTCCCTCCAGAAGATGCAAAACCTTATGACATTCCTTAAGCTTATCAATTTCCAAAAAGAAATCCGCCAAATCGCACACATCCTCAATCATATGGGTCCGGAGAGCCGTCATTACCGCCCGATCCACAAAACGTCGAATCAAAAGATCCCGCTCCGATATTTTATCCTCGTAATGAGCAAGACGAATAGAAAAGCTTAAAATGTCTATACCGGACAGCAGCTCTCCTGTATAGGGGGAATTCTTTGCCAGGGTTAGAACGGAATCCAGACAGGCTCTTGCCGCCTGCACATCCCGACTTCTGCTTAAATAGATATTTCCCAGGAAGATGTAAATGCTCATCATATTGGAAACATACCCGCCATCTACGGTAGTCCCACTAATGTCATACAAGGCTTCCTCAGCATAGTAGCGGCCATGATCATAGTCATTTAGGCTAAAGTAAAGTCTTGCAATATTGGATTTCACAATACCGCTGAGGCTGTTATCCGCTTCTTCCATCTGCTCATAATACTTTAAGGCCGTCATATAATAATCTAGTGCCAGAGCGAAGTTTCCACGCAAAAACTCCGTAATGCCCAAGAGATTATGAGAACGGGTCAAAAGAGAAAAATCCTGTACTTCCTGCTGAGATTTAATGGCTTTGGAAAGATAAAGCTGCATTTGATCCACATCAAAATGAAAGCTATAGTATGCATCAGCCAACTGATAGTACACATAGCCCTTTAAAGATTCATCATCTAATTTTTCCGCCATTCCAAGAAGGTATCCTAAGCTGTGAAAAATCCCCTCATCAAATAAGGTATATTGTTTTTCTATTAGTAGGGATAGATCTTGTATTTCCTTTTCATATCCGCTAAAATCCATAAATTTTTCCTTTTGAACGAGCTGCCTCAGCATAAACCGTAGCAACCGTTTAAACGAGATATCGCACGCTTTGCGAGCGATACTCGTTATGAATAATAATCCGAACTATTATAACAAAAAACCCTCTTATAAAAAAGAGGGTTTTTCTAAAATAATTATTATCGCCTTGAATCTTTCTACTAATGAGGATCCTCCGCATCTATCGCTCCGTTAAAATTCGCCGGAGCAAGGGCTGAGGTTTCCGGTGCTGCTGTTGCGGGATTTTTTTCCGCCGTTGTCTGGGCAGTCGTAGCACTTGTACTTTCCTTTGTGGATTTCGTACTTTCCTTAGTAGATTTTGTGCTCTCCTTCGTAGAGCTGGTGTTATTTTTCTTTGTAGAAGAACTGCTTTCACTGCTACTCTTCTTGCTCTTAGTACTCTCCGTGCTACTTTTCGCCTTTGACTCAGCGGACTTCGCAGCGGAAGCGGTAGTGGTTTGGGTACTTGCCGAGCTTTGTACTACGGAAACGGTGCTTTCCGTACTTGCAGCCTGTGTTTCCGTCGCCACAGGAGGGAAATGCTTATACTGTATGCCGTTTCCGCCGGCAACATCCTGACCTCGGAAGCGAATCATCTCCGACACGGTAACCAACTGATATCCTCTGGCCGTTAGTTCCGGAATAATCGCCTTGCAGGCCTCAGCTGTAGACAGGTATAGGGCATGCATCAACACAATGTCCCCATCCTTTACCTGACTCAATACAATCTGCTTGGTTTTTTCCGCGTCCCGAGAACGCCAATCCTCCGTATCAATAGACCAGAAAATCAGAGGTTTACTTACTGCTGTTTTCACGTCTGCCGTGTAATTTCCACCGGGAAGACGTACCAATGCGGGAGCAACGCCGGAGGCATTTTGAACCGCCTGATCCGTCTTATCGAACTCATTCCGGATATAGTCCACACCTTTTTTGCTTAAATGAATATCATGGTCATAAGAGTGATTGCCTACCTCATGGCCACGCTCAACAGTGTTCTTAATATCCTCGGGGAACTTTTCCACTCGCTGTCCCACAACAAAGAAGGTAGATCTTCCATTTACCTTTTCCAGCTCATCCATCAAAATGCTGTCCACCTGCACATCCGGTCCGTCATCGAAGGTCAAAGCCACCATGGGTTTGGTGGGATCAATGTATCTTCCTCCGGATAACACAAGACCGTTGTCTTCACTGGCGCTTTCCGCGGTTTCCGAAATACTTTCCTGCCCTTCTCCGCTTTCTTCCGAAAGATCCTCTGCAATGGAGCTTTCCGCTACCGTCTCAATAGCCCCTTTTTGCTCCGTTCTGCTCTTCTCAATAAAATGTACAATTCCGGCAAAGGCCTTGAAGACCAGGAACATAAATACCAAGGCTACACACGCGAAAAGTATCCGGACATTTCTCACCGCCTCTCTTCTCTTCTTGATTCTTGCCTTTCTTCTTCTGTATTCCCGTCTCTCCTCTTCCGTCAAACTTCGAGGAATCCTATTACCGCTGCTGCTCCTTCTCTTTGCACCACTGCTTAGCTTGCTCTGTCGTTCCGCTCTATATTTATCGCTTCGATTCCGAAATTTTCTCTCTCCGCTGTCTATATTTCTCTTGTCCGCCATGATTAACCCTTCTTTTTCAATTCTGCCATTTCCTCCTTACTATACCACAGTTTTTTCCAAAAAAAAGGAAGAGTTTTTTAAGACTTGTTAATCCGAAGCATTTTTATTAGAATACTAGCCGAGAAGAAAAAGGAGTACAGCATGGATAAAAAAGGAATTGCGGAAGTAAAGAAGTGTTTCAAAAAAGAAGATTGTCGTATTGACCGTATGGTCAGTTGCTTTGTAAATGAAGAGGGAGAAGTTATTTCTCGTTTCTCCGACTCCTTCTATGCTTTGGAGGATAAGGAATTATTTAAATATTGCGAGCTTTTTAAGCAATCTCTCTCCGGTAAGCTTGGAAGAAATCTCTATACTCTAGCCTTCCCTTTAGAGGAAGAAAAGGAAGGGGGCAAACAGCAGGAGCTCTATCAGCTTTTACAGTCCGAACTGAAAGAGGAAGCTCTTTATGATGCTTTTTTCGAAAAAATTCGTAAGGACTATCCCATTCCCGGAAAGCATCTTCTGCTTCTGGCCCATGGGGTTTATGACGTACCTAAAAAGACCACCGACGGTTTGGTCTTAGAGGATGCTTCCGAAAATGTTTATTCCTTCATCCTTTTTGCCCTTTGTCCGGTAAGTCTTCTTAAGGAAGGTCTTTGCTTTGATCAGCAGAGTGATTCCTTTATCAGTCGTTCCGAAGACTTCGTCGTTCAAAAGCCGGAGATTTCCTTCCTCTATCCCGCCTTTCATGACCGAGGCAGTGATATCCATGAATTATTGTATCGCTGCAAAAAAAGGGAGGATAGTCTGGACAGTCTTCCGGAAACTCTCTTCGGCACGCCCCTTCCCATGGGAGAAAAGCAGCAAAAGAATTGTTTTTCCAAGCTGGTAGAAGAAATTTTGCAGGAGGACTGCACCTTTGAAAACGTTCGGCTTCTTCAAGAAGAGCTTGCCGAATTACAAAATAAGGAAAATGAAGAAGAGCGGGAGCAAAGCCTTCCGAAAAACCAGGTGAAGACTCTTTTGGAGAAGGCCGGAGCCACAGAAGAACAGTTATTGAACTTCTCTTCTCTGTATGAAGAAGAGCTGGGAGAGAAAAACGAGAGTCTTTTTTTGGAAAATCTGGCAGATTCCACCCTTCGTTTGGATTCGGATAATGTGCATTTAAGGATTAAAAATGAAGTTTCCGCGATTTTGGAAAGTAGAATCATTGACGGAAAAGAATATCTCTTGCTACCTATTTCCGACAATCTGGAATGCAACGGCATTTCCATACGAAGACGACTTGCGGAAAAAGAAGAGCAATAAAGGAAAGAGCGAAAAGATAAACGAGATATCGCACGCTTTGCGAGCGATACTCGTTATGAATAAAGAGAAGGAGAAGGCTTCAGCTAAATTTCTCCTTCCGGATGGGGGACAAAGTTGAGACTGGATAAATATCTTTCAGACATGGGGGTAGAAAGCCGTTCCGTACTGAAACGAGAAATTCGAAAGGGCTTGGTCAAGATTAACGGAGAGATTGTGAAGGATCCAAGCATGGAAGTTCAGCCCGGAGATTCCGAGATTGTATATAAAGACGAGCCTATTCATTATGAAGAGTTCTCCTATTACATGATGAATAAGCCTGTGGGCGTGCTTTCCTCCACTGAGGATAGAAAGCAAAAAACCGTCCTGGATCTCTTTTCCGACAAGCATAGAAAAGATCTCTTTCCTGTAGGGCGTTTGGATAAGGACAGTGAGGGCCTTCTTTTGATTATGAATGACGGTGCTTTAGCCCATAAGCTACTTTCTCCGAAAATGCATATTGAAAAAAAATATTTGGTGGAAATCCCCGGTAAAATCTCCGAAGAGGAATTGGATCGCTTACGGCAGGGCATCCAATACGATACGGATTTAATTGCCATGCCTGCAAAAGCCCGTTGTCTATCTTCCACCGAGGAAGGAAGCCGCGTGGAAGTCATTATCATGGAAGGAAAATTCCATCAAATCAAAAAAATGTTTCTTGCCCTGTCTCCGGATTATGTGGTCACAAAGCTTCAGAGACTTTCCATGGGACCATTGCATTTAGATCCTGCCCTTGCCCCAGGCGAATACCGCAAGCTTTCGGAAGAAGAAGTACAGGCACTAAAGAACTGTTTTTAGACCAATGATACAGATCTGTTTTTTAGGTCTACTATACAGAACTTTTTAGGTCTAAGATACAAAACTTTTTTAAGTCTAAGATACAAAACTTTTTTAGGTCTATTACTCATTCAATCTGTAGATCACCAGAATATCTCCCACTGCAATGCTAGTGTTCCCATTAGGAATCACGATTTCCTTACCTCTTTCAATCAAAAGTACTCTGGCCATCTCATCTCTTGGGATTTCCGCAATGGTTTTATTGGCATAAACACTGTCCCTGTCTACCTCCAGCTCAACGATATCTAAATCCGAGGCCATGGTAGACTTGGCAGAACCGATAACCACCCGGTCTCCCACCTGTATCTTCGTATCTCCCCTTGGTAATTCTTTCTCTCCATTTCTTTCCACCAAAATGATAGGGGTGTCCGGCGGCGTAATAATATCCTTAATCAACTGCCCCGCCCAATGATGCCCTTCAGGAATGATAAACTCAATAAACTGCACCGGCTTTTGTTCCGTATAGTCCGTAAAGGTCTTCATAACGTCGCTTTGGTCATCAATCATATCCAGACGTCCTGCCATTTTCGGTAAAAAGCTCCCCTGAAAGAGAATCGATAAAATCACGATAAAAAACACCAGATGGAACAAAAAGTCTCCGCTTCCCAAGCTTTCCACCGCTAAAATTGCAAATACAATGGAAGCCGCTCCTCGAAGTCCCGCAAAGGAAATAAGGAAATTTCGATTTTTGGAGGAGGGGAAGAATCTCATAAGCAAGAATACGGAAAGAGGTCTGGCAAT
>NZ_DBHIGR010000003.1:0-29625 GCF_057249185.1 Oribacterium sp. | reverse complement strand
AAAGAAAATAATCAATCCTTGAAACGCCACATGAGGAAGCTCTGAGGGTTTGGATAACAGCCCCAGCAAAAAGAAAATCACTAACTGCATAAGTCCCGTTAAGCCGTCAAAGAAGGATACCATCTCCTTCTTTTCTTTTATTTTTCCATTTCCTAAAATCATTCCAGTAAGATAAACCGAAAGATAACCGTTGCCCCCCAGTACGGAGGAAAGGGAATAAGCAGTTACCGCCGATCCCAAAACAAAGACAAAGTCGAAGCCATCTCCGGAGACATCCACCTTACGCATAAGATACTGGGTAAGCAGAGCCACTACAAAACCTACGGATAAACCCCAGAAAACCTGAGCAAAGAGCATGCCGAGCATCTGTCCGAAGGATAGGTCCCCCTGAATCATCAGCATGGAAATCAAGGTCATCATATAGGACATGGGATCGTTACTTCCTGATTCAAACTCCAGTAAGGAGGCTGTTCTATCCTTTAAATTCAGTTTTCGGGAACGGAGAATAGAAAAGACGGAAGCCGCATCGGTAGAGCCTATTACGGAGCCCAGCAATAAGCCCCAGGAAAAACTTAAGTTAAACGCCAACATACAGAAAAACCCTACAGCCACCGCCGTTAGGACTACGCCCAAAGTGGATAAAACCATTGCTTCCTTGGAAATGTGCTTTGCCTCCTTCCAGCTTGTTCCAAAACCGCCGGAGAACATAATAAAGATTAAACCGAAGCTGCAAATATTTTCAGCCAAAGAATAGTTTTCAAAAGGAATTTTAAAAACACCGTCACTACCGAAGACGATGCCTAAAAAAAGGAAGGCCAAAAGCATGGGAAGGCCCATTCTTACAGAGAGCTTTTTCAAAAACACGCTGAAGAAAATGACGATTCCCCACATCAATAGCATTTGATTCAGATTTCCCTCCATAATCACTCCTCCCCTACTATCTACTCTATTGTTTAAAAGCTGTTCATTCACTAAAACGATGCAAAATTGTTGAAATGTTATTTTAACATATTTTTAACAAAGCGCATAGAGCGTAAAAAAGAGAAAGCTCCATTCTAGCATAAAAAAGAAGAGTCTGCAAAAAATCAAATGATTTTTTACAAACTCTTCTTAAATAATTTTATATTATCTCTTCACAGTCTTTCTCTTTTTGCCGTAAACCAGCGCTGTGGCAAAGCCCAGTCCTGTTAAGCTAAAGAGCGCAAAGTACAGAAGCATTGCGCTGCTGTCTCCGGTTTTGGTCTGTCCACGCTCAGCGCCCAGAACAGCACCCGGTTCAGTATTCTGCTGTGCATTTCTCTCTGCACCAAGTACCGCTCCATCCGCAGTAATAACATCCGGATTTCCTGCAGGTGTACGATTCGCATTCAATACATCTCCACCTCTTGGATTTGGCTGGGAAGGGCTTGGGCTGGGGGAGTTTCCTCCGCCGTTTCCGCCGCCTCCGTTTCGGCCGCCTCCACCATTATTGGGATTGGGAGTATTGTCGTTTTTCTTATTTACAAATACATTGACATAGCCGGTAGCCGGATTGCTCTGCGTTGTTGCTGTATAGCCGGCAACGCTATCCTCAGTAACGGTATAACGGATTTCTTTACCGTTTGCATCAAGCTTTGGCATATCAAAGCTATGCTGCCAACCGTTAGCCTTGTTTAAGGTATAGGTAGCTACCTTCTCTCCGTTAGCAAACAGCTGTACATTCAAATGGTCGGGGTGAGGTCCCTTACCCTGCCAAATCTTGGTTACCGGAATTACCACTCTGGAACCGTTATAGTTGCTGATGGTGAATCCTGTCTTTTCTGATCCGGAAATAGCCGCCTTAAAGCCTGCTACTTCCTCTTCGGAAACGGTATAAACAATTTCCTTTCCATTGGCATCCTGCTTGGGAAGATTGGAGAAGCTTGCCTTCCAGCCGTTGGCTGCGGATAACTCTACTGTAAGATTCTCATCCTTCACACCGTTCTTTAAAACGGATACCACTACCTTTTCAGGCTTATTGGTCGCAAGAGCCGGATCCAATACCCATTCCTTCTTCACGGAAAGATTGGTTGCCTTGGCAACAACTTCTTTCTTCTTATTCAGCATTTCCACTTCTACGGTTGCACCATTTGCGATGGAATTCTCAAAATCCTCTTTGCTGATGGTGCGAGGTGTGGAATCCAACTCGTAGCCTTCCGGAGCCTCCACCTCGGTCAAGACATAGTCGGCCTTGAAAACATTTTCCAACTTTGCAATACCGTTCTCATCGGTCACAATGGTTTTTGTATATTTAGTCTTAGGATTAACTAAAGTAAACTTAGCTCCCTGAAGAGCCTCGCCCTCATCTCCGATTTTCTTAACCTGGAGGTTGAAGGTTTTTCCATTTAAGAAACCGCCGGCTTCACTAACTTCAAAATCTCTGATTTGCTCTCTGCTGACAATTCCGTCACCGGTAAGCTTTGCCTGATTTTTATAAATAGTACCATTTTTAAATGCTTCATTTATCTCAACATAATAGCTGAAGAAGAAGCCGTCATCCGGATTCAGCTTTCCGATAGTATAGGTAAAGCTTCGTCCATCTGCAGAGTAATTCGGAGTAAAAAAGTCTTTAGAGGATTCTGCTGTATAGTTCTGCTTATCACGAAGACTCCAAAACGGTCCGCGATTTGCATCCGTATCATCCGGAGCGCTAACCCAAACACCGTTCTGCCACTGTCCTGAACGCCAGATTCCTGTTCTTAAGACAGGAGCATAAGTATCAATATCGGACTGCTTCAGATTTACATCTGTAAAATGATGCTTTACGTCGAAGTAGCTAAGCGCATCACTTTGCAGGGTATCGGTAAAAATAACATTCTCATAATCCGTAGCACCCTGTACCTTCTTAATATGGCGAGCATCCAGGGAAACCGTGTAATGAATTAAGTAATGGGTATTTCCGTCCCGGTCTACCAATTCAACCAGCTTTCTGTCACGGCTCTTCCAAAAGCTTACAGCATTCTCTTTCCCGATAATCTGGTAGTTCACATTATGGTTAATTACGGTCTTTCCGTTCACCTTAAGCTCCAGTGGAGTTTTGGTATCGGCTTTTACGACTTCCTTGTCGATTTCCGTATTAAAAAATACGCTTCCGTCTGTACCGCTGTAATGTTCAGCATCCTTGGTAAATACAATACGCATTTCCTTGGTAGCCTGATTATACTCTCCCTTGGCCAGAATCTTTCCGTTATCTCCCGGAATATTAAAGCTCAAGTCGGAGGACTTTAATTCTTTGGGAAGCTGAATAGAGATATAGTTTCCCTCCTGAATATTTAAGCCCTGAACCTTGATGGTGGCTTTAAATTGCATACTCTGATAGTTGGCAAAACTGCTATTCTCCGTCAGAGCTTTTCCATCTACAAACAACTTTACATCGGATAATGCATTTTCAATAGCCTTTCCGCTTGCACTTCCGGTGCCTGCTCCGGAAATCGTGCTGCTGCTTGTTGCTGAAGCTTCTGTACCGGTCCCTGTACTTCCGCTTGTCACTACAGCTGTTCCCCCGCTAGTACCTGTTTCGGCATTGGCATAGGAAAATCCCTGCCATACCATTAAAAGAACCAGCAATAGGGACAAAATCTGTCTCTTAGCCTTCATATTTCTTCTCCTTAAAAAATACTTAATTTTAGCGTCACTCGCTATTCTAGCATATTTTCTTAAAATTTCAAGGTGAAAAAATAAGTTTTTTTAAAGAATTAATACAGGGATTTTAAACGAGATATCGCACGCTTTGCGCACGATACTAGTTAAGAAATATTAATTGCCATATGTAAAAACCGCCAAAGAAATCTTAGACGGTTTTTCCTTTATGCTTCCTGCATAGTAATTATGCTTCCTGCCATTTTCATGGGGCGAAAACTGCGTTTTACTTCTCAGTTTTCTTTCTTTTCTTCTCGGCCAATACCCAAGCGAAAAGTCCTACTCCGGTAGTTGCAAATAATGCAAGATACTGAAGGGCTCTGCTGTTGTCGCCGGTAGATGTGGAACGAGATGCATCCAATACGGAACCGTCAGCCTTCTTGTTTCTGCTGGCGTTTAATACGGAACCGTTCTTGCCCTGAGCCTTATCCTGGCTGCCGCCCGGCTCTCTGGAAGCATCCAATACAGATCCGGGAGTATTGGGTTTATTACTTCCTCCACGGTTATTGCTTCTGCTTGGAGTTCCGCCGCCATTTCCGCCGCCGTTTCCGCCGCCCTTATTACCCGGAGCGTTAGGATCCTGGCTAACTTTGGTATTGGTAATTACATTGAGATAGCCTGTAGCAGCATCTCCGCTAATCTTGGTGGTATAGCCTGCTACCGCATCCTCTGTAACGGTATATTGAATCTCCTTACCATTCTTGCTTCTCTCCAGATTGGTAAAGGTGTACTGCCAGTTATTGTTGGCATAAAGATCCTGCTTAGCAATTTCCTTTCCGTCTGCTAAAAGGCGAACGGTTACGGATGAGGGATGATCTCCCTTTCCGCTCCATACCTTGGTAACAGGAATGGAAATCTTATTGCTGATAGTATTGGTTAAGGTAAAGCCAAGCTCCTGTGTTCCGGAAATAGCCGGAGCATATCCCTCCACTGCTTTTTCACGAATGGTATAGCTGTAAGCCTTACTGTTTTCGTCATACTTTGGAAGGTCGGAGAAGGAAGTCTTCCAAGCATTTGCCTGGCTTAACTCCTGCGTTACGCCGATAACCTCTCCGTTACGAAGAAGCTCTACAGTTACCTGCTTCGGTCTGCTTTGTGCCTTATCTCCCGCATCTACCCACTTCTTGGTCACATAGAGATTTCTCTTTGCTTCAGCCTTATTGTTTACAACGGTAAGGCTTGCAACCTTAGCCACATCGAACATATCCGCTTTTACACTATAGCTGTCATCGGATAAAATATATCCTGCAGGAGCCTGAATCTCCTTAACGGTATAGTCTCCTCTTAACAAGCCGGAAAGAATAGCTTCTCCGTTTGCATCAGTGGTTAATCTACCCACCTCAGCTCCCTCACTGTTGCTTACACTGAATACCGCACCGGCCAAGGCCTTCTGATCTTCATTCACCTTCTTTAACTTAATTTTAAAGGTGTCACCGGAAGCTTCGCCTCCTGCGCTCTGTACATTAACATTGTATTCCTTCTTCAACGGCTTTCCACCGTTTCCGTCGGAGTCCAATTCAACCTCATTGTGATAATTAAAGTTTGTTACAGGCTTTCCGTCAACCTTAGCATAGTAAACGATTTCAAAGCCTTCATTGGCAGCTGTATTTCCAAGATTTAAAGTAAATGTCTTCTTGCCTACAGCAGCTTTATACTGCGCTTCCAGTGCTGTGTTCTGGGTAGCAGGACCTGTCTTCTGAGAATTACGAATGTCAAAGTTCTTACCGTTTACTTCATCAGCAACCCAGTTTCCGTTGACATACTGTCCTCTCTGCCAAACGCCCTTACGAATGGATACGGGATGTTCATCACTGCTGTAGTAGGAAAATGCTCCCTCTCCCAAAGTATCCTTTAAAGTAATATTGGTTCTTGCTCCAACATTTACCAAAACGCGGTAACGAATTAAGTATACCTTGTTTCCGGCCGCATCGGTTTCCTCTACGAAATTTTGCCAGGAATCCTTTACCAAATCAAAATCACTATCTTTTGTGATTCCGGTATAATTGATGGAACCGGCAATTGCCAGATTGGATGTGTTGTTAACCTTTATAGAAGTGCTGAGCTGTTTAGCTTCTGTCTCCTTATCGGAGTTAACCTGAAGAGAAAGCCAGAACTTTCCTTTAATATCACTTCTCTGCTCTACATAATTTGTATAAGTCAAGGTAACGGTTCTATTTGCCGCATCAATGCTAGCCTTTGCTACGACCTGATCCCCATCTTTAATATCGAAGTTGTCTGATTTTTGAATTCTTAAAGAATCGGACAACTGGAAGGTGGTCGTATCTCCCGCCTTTGGACTCTGTCCCTCCGGTACGGTAAAATCTACGCTCACACCGAACTGCGCATAGTTGTCGATTCCTTCATTATTATATGCTGCAGAGTTATCCTTATTCACATAAACGGCATTAGCGTTTACGTTGATAGCTTTACCGGTGGTTGCATTAATTGCACTGGCAGCGGTCTGTCTTGCTGCTTCCTGTTTCGCCTGTTCAGCTCGGATGTCTTCTTCCGAGGGGCTACCCTGACTGCCGGTTTCCGTACCGCTTGTCACCGTACTTGGGGATGCCGGGGAAGTACGCTCATCTGCATTTGCAAAGGATACTCCCTGCCAAGCCATAGCCACGGCCATCAAGATCGCTAACAGCTTTCTTTTACGCTTCATGTCTTCTACTCCTTCATAATGATTTAAAAATTAATACTTAAACAATAGCTAATGTATTCTACCACAGCTTTTCAAAAAAACAAGACATCCTTACAAGGCTTGATTCTTGGAATTTTCTGCTGTAAGAGGACAAAAAATGGAAAAACCGTATAAAGAAGATTGGAATTTTCATTCTTAAGTTTTTTTCACTTCTTTTTTATCCTTTTATGCTTCTTCCCTTTCCGAAAATGAATATATTTCTCACATTCTTCTTACTATGGAAAGAATTTAATTTATACTTTTTTTAGAATTTAGTTTCTATTTCTTCTTTTTTTATTTCAAAAAGAATTACAGCTTTACCTTAACAACAACTTTTCTGCATGACATGGGATTATGTACCGCAACCGCAGGTCTGTGGGCCTCGTCCGGAGAAAGGATGAGGTAATCCCCTGCTTGTAAAAGCATTTGAGAAAATTCCCCCTTCGGCTCTAAAAAGCAGATATCCTTCCCCTCCGGATTCTCTGTAACCTCACAGGAAGAACGGGCTAGCACATCGATTCTTTCCTCTCCTTCCAGGAGATTCTGGATATCAAAGTAAATGTCATGGGCTTCAAAACGCCGGTCTTTCTCTAAAGCCGTTTCAAAGCTTTGCACCATGGCAAAGACCTCCTCTCCCAAAATAGGATAGTTTCCGTCTTCCAGTTGCCCTAAATCTTCTCTTTTTAAAAACTGAAACGCCGCTTGGAAACGTTCATTGGATAAATCGTACTTGTCATGATTTTTTAAATTCTGAAATACCATTTTCTATTTTCCTCCTTAAGGAATTTCTCCCGCCTGTAAAGGCCCGCCAAAAAGATAGCCTTGAATAATATCACATTGATACTCCAGGAGTTTTTCGTACTGCCACTCATCCTCCACACCTTCTACGATAACAACCTTTCCCAAGTCATGAACAATGTCAATCAGGTTCCGAATCACGTCTCCATTGTTCGGCAGGAAATGATCGATTAAGGACTTATCCATTTTCACCGTATTCAGAGGAATATAGGGCAGGTAGCTAAAACTGCTGTAGCCGGTTCCGAAGTCATCCAAATGCAGTTGAATTCCGGCTTCCACCAGACGATTAAAGATTTTCTTGGTTTGCTTGCTCTCTTCGAAAAGAATTCCCTCTGTGATTTCCAAGACTACGTATTCATGAGGAATTTCATAACGATCCAGCTGGTAAAAAAGATATTCCACAAAGTCATCATCATAAATCTGATAACTGCTGAAGTTAATGGAGATTGGGCAAAGAGCATGCCCCTCTTCCTTCCACTTGGCCAGCTGTCTTATAACCTGTTCCACCGCAATCTTTCCCAGCTTGGCAATATAGCCATAGCTTTCCGCAACCGGAATAAACTGATCCGGAGAGCAATCCTCATTTCGAATACGCATAAGGGATTCAAAGCCTACTACTTTTCTGGTCTTACAGTCCACCTGGGGCTGATATACCATATAGAAGGAATTCTCCTGAATGGCATTCTCCACAATCTTCAAAATCTGACTGATTTTTTCTTTTTTGTATCGAAGCTCCTCACTATAGAATACCAAGCGATTTTTTCCCTTCCGTTTTGCAAAGCTCATGGCCAGTCCGGCGTACATTACAATCGTCCGGGGGCTTTCCCCGCCTATGGAAGAGGCCACACCTCCCGAGGCATTCATATATACCGTTTCTTCTCCTACGGTAATTGCCCTTCGGAAGATGGAAAGGATTTCCGCCAGCTCCGGAGAATCCTCCTGCAAACATTTTCTGGGGAAAATAATCATAAACTCATCTCCACCGTAACGGGAAAGAATGACGCCATGATCCTTTTCAAAACGACGAAGTCGATTGGCTACAGCCACCAGATATAAGTCTCCCGTATCATAGCCTCTGGATTCATTTAACTCTTTTAAATTATCAATGTCCACTAAAACACAGGAGTAATCTTTGCTGTCTCCAATATAATCCGTAAGCCTTGCCAATGCGGTTTGACGGTTCAAAAGCTCCGTCAATAAGTCGTAGCTTAATTTATGTTCCAAATCATCCTTTGCCAGCAAGAGGCTCTCATTCTTCTCTTCCAATTCCTGCAGAACCTTCTTACTGTGTAAACGGCTCATAATGAAGTAAACGGCAATCATGCATACCGCCAGTAACGGAAAAGCGGCGATAAATAAAAAGCGGGCATAGCGCATAATCCATTGCTGAGGCGTATCTTCCAAAACAACGTTCTTCGGAAGCCGTGCTTTGGAAAGATGGTAAGCACTAAGAACTCGATTATCCACCGCAAGCTTTCCCGGGCTATCTTCTTCCGCTGAGGTTTTCTCCACATCCTTCTTGCCTGATAACACATCCATCATCAAAAGGCTGGCATCCTTGGCCATTTGTTTTATGTCCGGTGCTCTTCCGGCCAAAAATCCCCTTACATTATCCAACATAGCATAGCTATACACCGGAACATTGGCTCTGGACAAAACCATTTTCCTAGCCTGATTGCCGGGGTAGTAATTGCCGTCCTCATCCAATGTGGTTGAAATGTAAAGCACAATACTCTTTTCATCCAGCTTCTCAAGCTCTTCCAGAAACTCCTCTTTTTTCATCTGCGAAAAATTAAGGCCGGCAAAACGATAGGAGGAAAAGCTTCGTTGAAGGGAGAAAAACTCTTCCTTAGCTTGATTTCCCCAATAAGTATTATCATAAAGCACCATAATGGTATCCGCACCCATTTGCAGGGAAGTTGCCAAGCTTAAAGTATCTTTTAAGTAGGATGGACTGTAATATCCTGAAAACTTGGGATTTTTAGCTGCATTCTTTGCCAGTTCCTGATTGTTGATGCTGAAGAAAATGATGGGAATATCCGGAAAAAGCTCCCCCTGCTTTTCCAAAACAAATTCCAGAGCTCTATCATCTCCCACCAAAACTCCGTCATAAGGCTTTTCTCTATTCGCCAAACGAGTTTGTACAAAGGTATAAATCGCTTCAATATCCTTATCATGTCCAAAATGCTGAAAATCCATGTTTATGGTATCCAAATGAATATTGGATTGATTAATGATGGATTCCATTCCCTCCAACTCACTGGAAAAGAGTGGGGATGATGTATCATAGGAGCTCAGAAAAAGAATGTTCTTTTTCTCCGGGAGCATATAACTCTCATCGCTCTCCTTCCACTCCTTCCATTCCTTCGGCTTCTGACTGAAAAAGTTCTGCCATGCAAAAAAAGTTAAGAACACAAAAAGAAGCAGACAAAGAAAGCTTGCCAAAAGCAAAGCAAAACGAATAATTTTATTTCGTTCCTTATCTCCCATCTGTGCCGCGGTCCTCCTTACAGGCTTATCGTTTCCTTACAAAATTCTTAATCTCATTATTTTAACGTAAAATGATTCCTCTGGCTACGTAAAATCTATAATACTTCCTATTTATTTGATTTTTTAGGAAAGCTCCATAAAAAACATTTTGTATTATTGTAAAAACTATTTATTCTTTTTTATTTTTTTAGACTAAGCTCCCAAAAAAAGAAAAGAAATAGGGTTTACCTTAGAGAAAAGGTAAACCCTACTTATTTTACTCAAAAATTTCAATATTACAATCCATGGAAAGGAAATTTAGAGGAATCGTATTTATAAAATACAATTTTCAGCAGATTCCTTAAAACTTATTTTTTTCAAAGCAAGATCTTTATTCCCAGTCCTTAGGAAGCTCTAAAATCGCTCCACGATTTCCGCTGGTAACCAGCGCACGATAGCGAACCAGATAACCGTCCAGATCCGTTCTCTTCTTCGGCTTCCATGCCTTTCTTCTCTTCTCCAACTCCTCATCACTAAGCTTTACATTCAAGCTATAGTTTGGAATGTCGATGGAAATGATATCTCCTTCTTCAATCAGAGCAATGGGGCCACCCACAGCTGCCTCAGGAGAAACGTGTCCGATAGCAGCGCCACGGGAAGCGCCGGAGAAACGACCATCAGTAATAAGGGCCACCGTGCTTCCTAAGCCCATACCCACAATGGCAGAGGTGGGATTCAGCATCTCTCTCATTCCGGGTCCGCCCTTAGGACCTTCGTAGCGGATGACCACCACATCTCCGGGATTAATCTTTCCTCCCTTGATAGCAGCAATCGCATCTTCTTCGCAGTCAAATACTCTGGCAGGTCCCTCATGCACCATCATTTCCGGAGCCACTGCGGAACGCTTTACCACCCCGGTATCCGGAGCCAGATTTCCCTTCAGTACTGCAATACCTCCAATAGGCATAAAGGGCTTATCAATAGGACGAATAATCTCCTCATCCTTATTTCTGGCATGAGCAATATTTTCCTCCATAGTCTTTCCGGTAACAGTAATGCCGGAAAGATCCAAAAGATTCTTCTTAGACAGCTCCTTCATCACCGCATAAACACCACCGGCCTCATTTAAGTCCTCCATATAGGCATAGCCTGCAGGAGCCAAATGACAAAGATTCGGAGTCTTTGCAGAGATTTCATTGGCATTTTCCACCTTTAACTCAATGCCGCATTCATGGGCAATGGCAGGAAGATGAAGCATGGTGTTGGTGGAACATCCCAACGCCATATCTACCGTTAAGGCATTTCGGAATGCCGCCTCTGTCATAATGTTTCTGGGGCGAATATTTTTCTCAATCATATCCATGATGGCATAACCCGCCATCTTTGCCAAACGAATACGAGCAGAGTAAACCGCAGGAATGGTTCCGTTTCCGGGAAGTCCCATTCCGATAACCTCTGTTAAGCAGTTCATGGAGTTTGCGGTATACATACCGGAGCAGGATCCGCAGGTGGGGCAAACATTTTCCTCATAGAGCTTCAGCTCCTCCATGCCAATCTTTCCTGCCTCATACTCTCCCACAGCCTCAAACATGGAAGAGAGAGAACGCTTCTCTCCCCTTACTTTTCCTGCCAGCATAGGACCGCCGGATACGAAAACAGTAGGAATATTCACTCTAGCTGCTGCCATCAAAAGACCGGGAACATTCTTATCACAGTTTGGAATCATCACCAAACCATCAAACTGGTGTGCCCTTGCCATACATTCTGTGGAATCCGCAATTAAGTCTCTGGTTACCAGAGAATATTTCATTCCGGTATGTCCCATGGCAATACCGTCACAAACCGCAATAGCCGGGAACTCCACCGGCATACCGCCGGCTTCCGCAATACCCATCTTTACCGCTTCCGCAATTTTATCCAAGTTAATATGTCCCGGTACGATTTCGTTATAAGAACAAACCACACCAATCATGGGTTTTTTCATCTCTTCCTTGGTATAACCTAAGGCATTAAATAAACTTCTATGAGGCGCAGACTGTACCCCTTCTCTCACATGCTCACTATTCATAGACTCTCCTTACTCTAAATGCTTCCATAAAAACTTTTTTATTATACCGCATTAACAGCTTTGAGCAGATGTTTTTTTTGAGTTTTCCATGAATTTTTTCTAAATATTTAAAAATAAAAAAGACAGAGGAAAGGAATTGCACCGTTTTTCCCAGTATAGCTTGGAACAGGGGCACGCTCTCGCTAAGCTCGCCTCGTAGCGGTTCTAAGCTTTCAAAAAACAAAAGCTAAGAACCGACGGGCTCACATTGCCCCTTATTCTCAAGCTATACTGCTGAAAAACCAGGCGAATCATTTCTTTTCTCTGTCTCTTCAGTCAGAACAATAACAAGGTAAAAATTCATTAAAACTCATCCATCAGCTCTAAGCTGTGTTCCTTCTGCATTCTTTCACAAGCTTTTAAGAAAGCATCCAGAGGAACGTTATTAATCTGCTTATTGGATCCGCGCATATTGATGGATACGGTTCTTTCTTCCTTTTCTCTGTCTCCCAACACAAGGATGTAAGGGTTCTTATAGTTCTTATAGCCCTTAATCTTCTCCTTCATGTTCTTGTCGCTGTAATCAGCCTCAGCTCGAATTCCGATTTCCGTCAGAGCATCGTAAACTTCTTTTCCGTAGTCGTTATGCTCTTCTCGAATCGGTACGATGCCTACCTGCTCCGGGCTTAGCCAGAAGGGGAAGCTTCCCTTGAAGTTCTCGATGATAATACCGATAAAACGCTCCAGAGAACCGTAAATTGCTCTATGGATTACTACCGGCATAGCGGTGCTTCCTTCTGCAGTCTGATAAGTCAGACCGAAGTTGTGAGGAAGCTGGAAGTCCAGCTGAATGGTTCCGCACTGCCACTCTCTTCCCAAAGCATCCTTAATCTGCAAGTCAATCTTTGGTCCGTAGAAGGCACCGTCTCCCTCATTGATTTCAAAGCCGCCTTCTCCATACTTGTCGGTGAGAATCTTCTTTAAAGCAGCCTCTGCTCTATCCCAAACTTCGATGTCTCCCATGAAATCATCAGGTCTTGTAGAGAGCTCTGCACGATAGGTAACACCGAAGGTCTTGTAGACTTCATCCGCAATGGAGATGATGTCCGCAATTTCCGCCTCAATCTGAGATTCCATTACGAAGGTATGGTCATCATCCTGACGGAACTCCTGTACACGGAAAAGTCCGTTCATTTGTCCGGATTTTTCCTTTCTATGGAGTACATCATACTCGGAATAACGGATAGGCAGCTCCTTGTAGGAACGATTTCTTCTCTTGTAGGTAATCATGGCGTTAGGGCAGTTCATGGGCTTTGCCGCCATGGTATCAATATTCTCACGATTATAGATTACAGAGCCTGCCTGAATCTTTACAATCTTCTCTCCAAGGCTGGCATCGGTAGGATGCTCCAGCACACCGGAAAGGTCAGCATCGGCCTTTAACCAGCCGGAAATACCGGGAACCATAAACATATTGTTAATATAATGTGCCCAGTGTCCGGAAATCAACCATAATTTCTTATTGTTAATGAGAGGTGCGGAAATCTCCGTGTAACCGTGTCTTGCCTGCACACTTCTGGAATAGGCCAAAAGCGCCTGATACATCTTCCAACCTCTGGGAAGCCAATAAGGCATTCCGGGAGCGGTCTCATCAAACATGAAGAGGTCAAGCTGGCTACCCAGCTTCTTATGATCTCTCTCCTGGGCTTCCTGTAACCACTTTAAATGCTCCTTTAAGGCATTCTTATCCGGGAAGGCAAAAAGATAAACACGCTGTAACTGATCTCTGTGCTCATCTCCACGCCAGTAAGCTCCGGAAATGGATTTAATCTGGAAGGCTACATTCATGAGTTCCTGAGAATTCTCCACATGAGGTCCCCGGCAAAGATCCACGAAATCATCACCGGTACGATAAATACTGATGACTTCATCGGCAGGAAGGTCCTGAATCAGCTCCTTTTTGAACTTTTGCTTATCAAAGAGAGCCAAGGCCGCCTCACGGGACAGCTCCTCTCTGGTCCAGTTCTCTCTTCTTTTGATGATTTCTCTCATCTTGTCCTCAATGGTCTTAAAATCCTCCTCGGACAAGGACTTGGGAAGAGCAAAGTCATAATAACAGCCATCTTCAATCTGGGGTCCGATCGCATACTGTACCTCAGGACCATACAGCTCTACCATGGCTTTTGCTAAAATATGTGCAAGAGAATGTCTGTATCTCTCTAAAAATTCCTGCTTATCCAATGCCATTACCTCTTTTCTTTTAATCTCTCTATTGCTTTTTCAATTCTCTTTAAGGACTCTTCCTTACCCAGTACGGAAAGAATCTCGGTAGCTCCTGCGGGAGTCATTTGCTTTCCGGAAAGGGCAATGCGGATGGGCCACATCATAAAGCCTGTCTTGTAGCCCTTTTCCTGACCGAAGGCCTGTAATTTCTCATACAAATGATCGTTACTGTAGTCATTTTCCTCCTGTAATAAAGGAAGAACCTCTTCCAGAAGACTCAAAGAATTCTCTAAATTACACTTTGCCTTTTTGTTTTCATAAAGAGACAGCTCATATTCCGGTACTTCCTTAAAGAAGGAAACCTGCTCGGGAATGTCCGGGAAGATTTCGATTCTGCTCTTTACCATCTCGGCAATCTTCTTATGATCCAATCCCTCACCTACAGCTTCTTTCACGAAGGGGAGAGCTCTCTCATAGAACTTGTCAAAATCCATTTTCTTGATGTACTCTCCGTTCATCCAGCGAAGCTTACCCATGTCAAAGACAGCCGGGCTCTTGGAAATTCTGTGGTAATCAAATAAACGAACCAAATCCTCCAAGGAAAGAATCTCTTCATTTTCCTCAGGGCTCCAGCCTAAAAGAGCCACAAAGTTTACCACTGCCTCAGCCACAAAGCCCTGATCAATCAGATCCTCAAAGGAGGAGTGGCCGGATCTCTTGGATAACTTCTTATGATTCTCATCCGTAATCAAAGGACAATGAATCAGCTTCGGAGATTCCCAGCCGAAGGCATCATAAAGTCTTTGGTACTTGGGGCTGGAGGAAAGATATTCGTTTCCACGAACCACATGGGTAATCCCCATCAAATGGTCGTCAATAACATTGGCAAAGTTATAGGTAGGATAGCCGTCGGACTTAATCAGCACCATGTCGTCCAGTTCGCTGTTCTCCACGGTAACATCCCCGTAAAGCTCGTCATGGAAAGTAGTGCTGCCTTCTGTCGGATTATTCTGGCGAATAACAAAGGGGAGTCCCTGCTTTAACTTCTCTTCCACCTCTTCTTTGGAAAGAGAAAGACAATGCTTGTCATAATGGAAAAGGGTCTCTCCGTTTACCTCGGTTTGCAGGCTCTTTAAGCGGTCCTCGTCGCAGAAGCAGTAGTAAGCCTCTCCCTTATCCACCAGCTTTTTGGCATAGTCCATGTAAACGCCGGTTTTTACTCGTTCCGACTGCACGTAGGGGCCGCAGTCTCCGGGATTATCCGGTCCCTCGTCCCAGAAAAGGCCTGTAGCTTCCAGGGTTCTGCGGATAATATCCACCGCTCCTTCCACTTCTCTTTCCTGGTCGGTATCCTCGATACGAAGGAGGAAGTCACCTCCCTCATGCTTGGCAATCAGATAAGCATACATGCCGGTTCGTAAATTTCCCACATGCATCCTTCCGGTAGGGGAAGGTGCATATCTCGTTCTAATCTTCATATTTCCCCCTTAAGCTGTATTTACGCTTCCTGCTTCTCTACCAAATCCTGCGGGCGCATGGAAAGGTTGATTCTTCCCATCTTATCCACTTCCAAAACCTTTACACGAACCTTATCGCCGACATGAACCACATCCTCTACCTTGTTTACTCTCTGATCGGAAAGCTTGGAAATGTGAATCATACCGTCCTTGTTGGGACTTAACTGCACGAAAGCACCGAAATCCATCATTCTGACTACGGTTCCTTCAAAAATCTGTCCCGGCTCAATATCATTTACAATAGACTCAATGATTTTCTTCGCTCTTTCCAAATCAGGCAGGTTTGTTCCGGAAATGGAAACGGTTCCGTTATCGTCAATATCAATCTTCACGCCGGTTTCTTCGATGATACCGTTAATGGTCTTACCCTGCTTTCCGATAACATCTCCAATCTTCTCCGGATTGATAGACATGGTCAAAATCTTCGGTGCATATGGAGAAAGCTCTGCTCTAGGCTCTTCAATAGCCTCTTTCATCACACCGTTCATAATGAAGAGTCTTGCTTCTCTTGCTCTGCGAATAGCCTCTTCCACGATTGGACGAGTCAAGCCGTGAATCTTAATATCCATCTGGATAGCGGTGATTCCGTCCTCTGTTCCGGTTACCTTAAAGTCCATATCGCCGAAGAAATCTTCCAACCCCTGAATGTCGGTAAGTACCAAATACTCATCATCGCTGTCTCCGGTTACAAGACCGCAGGAAATTCCGGCAACAGGCTTCTTAATGGGTACACCGGCAGCCATCAAGGACATGCAGGAAGCACAAGTGGAAGCCATGGAAGTAGAACCGTTGGACTCCATAGTCTCGGAAACGGAACGAATCGCATAGGGGAATTCTTCCACGGAAGGCAGTACAGGAATCAAAGCCTTCTCCGCCAAAGCACCGTGTCCGATTTCTCTTCTTCCCGGGCCTCTGGAGGCCTTTGCCTCTCCTACGGAATAGCCGGGGAAATTATACTGGTGCAGATAACGCTTTTCGGTCTCAAATTCATTTAGCCCTTCTACCTTCTGAACCTCGGAAAGAGGTGCCAGGGTAGTGATATTCATAATCTGCGTCTGTCCTCTCTTAAACATAGCGGAGCCATGCACTCTGGGGAGAAGATCAACCTCAGCCTCCAACTTACGAATCTCATCAATAGCTCTTCCGTCCGGTCTCTTATGATCCTTCAAAATCATCTTACGAACGGTCTTCTTCTCATACTGATAGATGGCATCCGGTAAAATGGCCAAAGCTTCCTCGTCATCCTGGAAAGCTTCTACCAATCTTTCACTCAGGAGGGAAACATTGGCATCTCTTTCCGCCTTATCATCGGTAAATACAGCCTTCTCCATCTCCTCAGGCTTTACCACTTCCTTCATCTTCGCAAATAATTCCTCGGGAATGGCGCTGGAAACATATTCGTGCTTTTCTTTTCCGCACTCTTCGATAATACTCTCAAAGAAACCGATAATCTGCTGGTTTACATCATGGGCAAGATAAATTGCCTCAATCATCTTGGCCTCCGGAAGCTCGTTGGCTCCGGCTTCGATCATGATAACCTTCTCTTTTGTGGAAGCTACAGTCAATAAAAGGTCGGAAACCGCCTTCTCTCCGTTTCCGGGATTTACCACAAATTCTCCCCCAACCATGCCGATCTGGGTGGTTGCACAGGGACCGTCAAAGGGAACATCGGAAAGACAGGTGGACAGGGAAGAACCAAGCATAGCCAAGAGTTCCGGAGAAGCATCCTGATCCACGGATAATACCAGGTTGTTTAATAAAACATCATTTCTATAGTCCTTAGGGAAGAGAGGACGCATAGGACGGTCAATAACTCTTGCGGTTAAAATCGCATTGTCACTGGCTCTTCCTTCTCTCTTCTTAAATCCTCCCGGGAACTTTCCTACAGAATACATCTTTTCTTCGTATTCTACGGAAAGGGGGAAGAAATCAATACCGTCTCTCGGCTTTGCGGAAGCGGTACAGGTGGACAACACCGTAGTGTCTCCATAGTGCATCAATGCGGCACCGTTACTTTGCGCGCAAACCCTGTCCACATCCACCGTCAGGGTTCTTCCGGCAAGTTCCATTGAATAACTCTTATACATAAATCCTCCTTTGTTTAATCCGGAAGATCCAAAGCCACTGAAGAAACTGTGAGGTTCACCGCCTCTTCAGTGATCTCGGACTACCTTCCGGATAGCTTTTGTCATAGATTCCTATTATACAGGAAAATGAGAAAATGAACAGTAAAAAAGGGCAGAAAAGCCATGCTTTTCCGCCCTGATTCTTCTTACTTTCTGATGCCTAACTTCTCGATTAAGCTTCTGTAACCCTCTAAGTCGGTCTTCTTTAAGTAGTCTAAAAGACCTCTTCTGTGACCTACCATCATCAGAAGTCCTCTTCTGCTGTGGTGATCCTTAGGATTGCTCTTTAAATGCTCGGTAAGCTCAACGATTCTCTCGGTAAGAATCGCTACCTGTACTTCAGGAGATCCGGTGTCTCCGGGCTTTCTTCCGTACTTTTCTACCAACTCTGCTTTTTTCTCTCTTGTAATCATCTGATTCTCCTTTTTTGGCAATTTCTTGCGTTAACACACGTTAGACTGAGGAAGGCGTTAGGAAATCGCCTTCCTATGCCTAACGCGAAGTTCTGTGCATTTTATGATAACTTTTCTTCTTCTCCAAAATCAGTCCATAAATGCCAGACTATAATACGCGAATTTTCGGCTTTCGTCAAGGATTTTCGCCCTTTGCTTTGATGAAAACCCTAAGCTTTACAAGACCGGACAAAGACCTTTTTATGATTCCTGCTTTTTACTCTCCTCCTTCACAAAGGCCAAGTCTTTCTCCAGCTGGGTCTTCAGTTCTTCAATATCCTGAAAATGTCTTTGCTCCCGAATAAAGCTGACAAATTCCAAGCGCAACTTCTCCCCGTAGATATCTCCCTGAAAGTCCAAAATATGCGTCTCTATGGTCAGAGGGTTATTCTTCGCCACACTGGGATTCTTCCCTATGCTGGTCATCCCCTCATAATAGTCCTTTCCCAGAAGCACCCGGGTATGATACACCCCTTCCATGGGGCAAAGCTTTCCTTCCTTCGGGAGAATGTTGGCCGTGGGAAAATTGATGCTTCGTCCGATTTTCTTTCCGTGTACCACAGTACCGGATAGGGTGTACTTTCTTCCCAAAAGCCTTGCCGCCTCTTCTACAGCCCCCTCTTCCAAGCATTTCCGGATATAGGTACTGGAAATTTCCACGGTATTCCCGGCGTCATCCTTGGTTAAAGCCTTTTCCACCACGGTCAGCTTATAGCCGAAATCTTTAGACTTTTCTTGAAGCAAAGCCACATCTCCTTTTCCTTTATAGCCGAAGCTGCAATCCGTCCCCACCACAAGGTGCTTTACCTTTAAGGCTTTTACCAGAATATCCTCCAAGAATTTCTCCGGAGGCATCTTGGCGGTTTCCAAGGTTAAGGGAAAGAGAAAAATCTGGGAAAACCCCGCATTTTGCAGACGGGTATAATGTTCATCCTCCGTGCAGAGAAGGTCTTGCCTTTCTCCGGAAAATAAAGCCGATGGATGCATGGTAAAGGACAAAACGGAGGGTACCAGATTCTCCAACCTTCCCTCTCGAAATACATCCTCGAAAATCTTTTGATGCCCAAGATGAAGGCCGTCAAACTTCCCGAAGGTTAAAATGCTGTCCTTTTGACTATATAGCGGAGGCAGTAAGTAAGTATCTCTTTTTCCCTCTCCTTCCAGCTTTTCAATGTCCGAAAGTCTGAAGCTATCCTGCAAAGAAAACTCTCCCACTTTCTCTCGTAAAAGTGCAGACATACAAGCCTTGGTTCCTAAGGCTTCTCCGATATCCTTACAAAGGGTGCGAATATAGGTTCCCTTGGAGCAATGAATCCGAAAACGGAGCCTGGGGCAGTCATAGGAAAGAATTTCCAGCCCAAAAATCTCAATTTGGCTTGGCTTTCTTTCTACCGTTTTCCCTTCTCTTGCCAGCTCATAAAGCTTTTTTCCTTCCAGCTTCTTGGCACTGTACATAGGAGGAATCTGCTCCTGCTTCCCCATAAAACGAGGAAGAACCCTTTCAATCTCCTCCCTCGAGATGGAAACCTCTTCCTCAGAAAGTATCTTTCCGGTACTGTCCTCCGTATCCGTTTCGATTCCTAAGGTCAATTCTGCCTGATAGACCTTTTCCTTCGCCATCAAAGCATCTACATATTTGGTAGCCTTGCCCACACAGACCAAAAGCACACCTTCCGCCATCGGGTCCAGGGTGCCGGTATGTCCCATCTTTTTCTCCCTTAGAATCCTTCGAAGAGCCCGAAGAACATCAAAGCTGGTCATCCCCTTTTCTTTATTTACATTAATAATTCCATCCATGCTTACTCTCTACATCTTTTATTGCTTTGGAAATCCTCTGCATCCAGCTGCTTTCTCATTTCCCCGAAAAGCTTCTCCAAAATCTGCTCCGGACTGCCCTTCAGGCTACAGCCTGCTGCCATCTTATGTCCACCGCCCGAAAAAAAGGCGGCAACTTGGGACACATCAAAGGCATTGTTGTTGGAACGAAGACTGGCCTTGTACACCTGATTTCCCACCTCGTAGAGGAAAATCACCCCATCCACATCTCTGGTTTCCCGAAGCACGCTGACCACCATATCCAGGTCTTTTTGCTCCAGATTAAAGGAACGCATATCCTTTAGACTTAGGGACGAAGCCAGGATTCTGTCCTCACAGTAAAGCCTGGCATCCTGCAAGACCTTCCCCGTCATTTTCTGCTGATCCACAGACTTCATATAGAAGCTGTCATCAATGATATAGGAAAAAGGAATTCCCTTTGCCATACATTTTCCTGCAATCTCCATGGTATGCTGAGAAGTACAGTTATACTTAAAAACCCCGGTGTCATGAATCAAGCCGGTATAAATGCAGGTCGCAACAGCCTCATCGAAAAACGTTTCATCCATCAGGTCAAAGCTCACCTCGCAGGTACTGGAGGCATCGGGAAGAATGGTATGAAAAGGAAAATCCTCCCCATTGCTGGTTACATGATGATCCACCACATAACAATTCTTTGCAGACTTTGCCAAGGAGCCGAACTCTCCCAATCTTTCATAGGCTCCGCAATCACAAATCAGAGCCAGGTCATAGCTTTCCTTCGGTACATCATGGCGAATGGTGGAAAAGCCGGGAAGATAAGAAAATTTCTCATGGGCCTCCATCAAATATACCTGCACTTCTTTTTCCGGATAGCGATTGTTCAAGTAATTTTTCCATCCCAAAGTAGAACCCAGACAGTCCCCATCAGGTCTGGTATGTCCCAAAAGGCAAATCCGTTGGGAAGAAGCTAATAATTCCTCCAGCTTGTCTCTCATTCTTCCTCCTCTTTATAAACATTATCCTGATTTACCACTTCCCCCACTGCTCTTTCCCTGTCTTCCTTGCTAACCTGATTAATTAAAGCATCCATTCTGGAGCCATATTCCACGGAATGATCCGCGATAAATTGCAGCTCCGGGGTATGTCTAAGGTTTAAGCTTCTTGCCAGCTCTCTTCGTAAAAATCCCCCGGCAGCCTTTAAGCCCTCAATAGTTTTCCCCAACTCCTCTTCACTGCCAAGGCAGGAAACAAAGACCTTACAATACTGTAAATCCGGGGTGAGATCCACACCGGTAACGTCACAGAAGGGCGAAACCCTGCTGTCCTTCACCTCTTCCCGAATCAAAAGAGAAAGGCATCTTCTCACATCTTCATTTCTTCTTTGGTTCTTAAAGCTCAGTTTTTTCACCTTTTACCTCTTTATACTTTCCTAAAAAAGTAGGAACAGGGGAGCCTTCGGCTCCCCTCCCTCTTATCTCTGTTTTACTTCTTCCATAACGTAAACTTCCAGCTGATCCAATTCCTGAATATCGGTAAAGTCTTCTAAAACAATACCGCATTCCTGCTTGGTTCCCACTTCCTTTACGTCATCCTTAAAATGTCTTACGGAAGCAATGGTTCCGTCATATAACTGCTCTCCGCCTCTGGTCAGACGAACCTTGGCACCTCTTTGTACCTTTCCGTCCAGAACGAAGGAACCGGCAATCACACCAACACCGGAGGACTTGAAGATCATACGAACCTCCGCATGACCGATGACCTTCTCCTCATAAACAGGAGCCAGCATTCCCTTCATGGCAAGCTCAATATCTTCGATAGCCTTATAGATGACATTGTATAGTCTTACGTCTACATTTTCCCGCTCGGCAATATCTCTTGCGGTTGGATCCGGCTTAACGTCAAATCCGATGACAATCGCATTGGAAGCAATGGCCAAATTGATATCGGACTCATTGATGGCACCAACACCGGCATGAATCACCTTTACCTGAACTTCCGCATTTTCAATCTTCTGTAAGGAATCGCGAACCGCTTCCACGGATCCCTGTACATCCGCCTTGATGACAATCGGAAGATCCTTCAGCTCTCCTGCCTTAATCTGGTCGAAGAGGGCATCTAAGCTAACCTTCTTACGGGAATCCTCAACCATCTTCTGCTTTCCTTCGCTAACAAAGGTATCCGCATATGCCTTGGCTTCCTTCTCGTTGTCCTTCACCTGGAAAATTTCTCCCGCATTAGGCACGGAGTTTAATCCCAAAATCTCTACAGGCATGGAAGGGGTTGCCTTCTTGATTCTCTTTCCTTTGTCGTCAATCATGGCACGAACCTTACCGAAGGCAGATCCTACAGCCACCACGTCTCCGATATGCAGGGTACCCTTTTGTACCAAAAGACGGGCTACGGAACCTCTTCCCTTATCCAGCTCAGCCTCGATAACAACACCGTAGGCCTTACGATTTGGATTCGCCTTTAATTCCAGCACATCCGCCTGTAAAGCAATATTTTCCAAAAGACTTTCCAGTCCCTCTCCGGTCTTTGCGGAAACAGGACAGCAAATGGTGGTTCCGCCGTAATCCTCAGCCACCAAATCATAGGTCATTAATTCCTGCTTCACCTTGTCAATATTTGCCGCAGGCTTATCAATCTTATTGATGGCTACAATAATCTCCGTATTGGCTGCCTTGGCATGATTAATCGCCTCAATGGTCTGGGGCTTAATACCGTCGTCCGCAGCAACTACCAGAATGGCAATATCGGTGGACTGGGCTCCACGCATACGCATGGCTGTGAAAGCCTCATGTCCCGGAGTATCCAGGAAGGTGATTACTCTGTCTTCGTCATTAACCTTTACCGTTACCTGATATGCACCGATGGACTGGGTAATTCCGCCGTGCTCCTTACTGGTCACATTGGTGTTTCGAATCGCATCCAGAATAGAAGTTTTACCGTGGTCAACGTGTCCCATAACCGCAACTACAGGAGGACGGGGCTGTAAATCCTTCTCTTCATCCACTTCAGAATCCTGTACCAATTCTGCGATTACGTCTACCTTCTCTTCCATTTCGCAAAGGATGTCGTATTCTACCGCAAGGTTTTCCGCCTCTTCGTAGCTTAATTCCGTATTCAGGGTAACCATCTGTCCCTTTAAGAAAAGCTTCTTGATAAGGTCCGCAGACTTCTGCTTCATCTTATCCGCCAACTCCTTAATGGTAATTACCTCGGGTAAAGTAATGGACTTAATGGTTTCTTCCGCAACCTTCACCACTTCCGGCTTAATAAATGCACCCTTTCCGGTCTTCTTTACCTTTACCTGCTCATCTCTCTCGTAGGACTGGGTAGCGCCGTACTTATTCTGCTTTCTGGCAGCACGATTCTTCTGGGAAATGTTGGCCTTTTCATTTTCAAAGCTCTTATTTCCGTAAACCTTCTTCTGAGGCTTAGTGGCGTCATGCTTGGTTCTGCTTTGCTTTTCTACAATCTCCGGAGCAAGGCTTGGAGCCGGCTTCTTCGCAGCTGTGCCGAAGCGGGGTCTTCCATTAAAGTCCCCATCCTTTCTGCCCTCTCCACGACTGTCAGTTCTTCCTCCCGGTGCAAATCTCTTCTCTGCAGGCTTTCCTGCACCGAAGCTGCTGCTCTTACGCTCTCCGCTTGCTTCTTTGCTCTGGGGCTTGGCAGGGCTAAGCTTAGCTGCAATTCCGGAAATAGTCGGTTTGATTCCAGAAATGGTAGGTCTCTTTGCCTTTTCCTGACTTTCCTTTTCCGCCAAAGCCTTCTTTTCCGCTTCTTCCTTAGCCTTTGCCGCTTCTTCCTGTGCTTTTCTTTCCGCTTCCTGCTTTTCTAAAAGAAGTCTCTCCTCTGCCAGCTTCTTCTCCTCTTCCTCCTGCTTTTTCTGGATAGCATTCAAAGCCTTCAAAGGAGTAACTCTTGCCGTTCCCGGAGGCAAGGGTCTTCCGTTGGGAGATTTCTTTCCTCCCTCCTCTTTTCCTGCTTCCTTCTTTACCTTGGCCTTTGCCTTATCGGAAAACTGTGTTCTTCCCAGAGGATGATTTTTATGGTTCACCGAGTTTTGGGAATGGAAAACAACCGCTAACTTTTTCTTTTTAACGGGAGCTTCCTCACTTTTTTGTTCAATATTTTCTTTCTTATTATCTTCTAACATCCGCATTCCCTCCATCTAAAATCTCAATCATCCGTTTTGCAAAGCCTTCATCCTCTATGCACAGAGAAGAACGCATTTCCTTTCCAATCCCTCTCCCCAGTTCCTCCTTCGTTCCGAAGGAAAATATGGGAATGTGGTAGTAAAAACAACTTTGTCGGAATTTTTTTTCCGTATTTTCCGAAGCATCGCTAGCCACCAGCACCAATTTTGCCTTATGGGCTTTAATGGACTTTTCTACGGAAAACTCTCCCGCCTTGACCTTTCCGGCCTTCATGGACAAACCCAAGAGTCCCAATATCTTATTTTGCAATTTCTTTGATTTCCTCCCTCAGTCTATCCAAATCTTCCTTGGGGATTGCCTCCTTGAAGGAACGGAAAAAAGCCTTTTTCTTCTCCGCCTTCTCCAGGCAAGAAAGATTCTTGCAAAGATAAGCGCCTCTTCCGTTTTTTCTTCCTTGCAAATCCACGGCATATTCCCCCTCCGGAGAACGGACAATCCGAAGCAAGTCCTTTTTGTCCTTCTTTTCCCCGCAGCCTATGCAGCTTCGTTGTGGCTCTACCTTCATTTCCCCTCCCGGAAAACATCCCTCTGTTTCTATCGATTCTATGAAAATGCTTTTCGAAAAAGATTGATTCCTCTTCCGAAAAACCAAGTCTTTTTCTATTTATTCTTCTTCGTAAGCTTCCGCTTCCTCTTCCCCTTCTTCATAGGAAGCATCTTCATAGTCCTCATCATAGCCTAAATCTTCTTCCTCCAGGCTCTCTCCATGGTAATCAATACCCATTTCGTCGAAGATTCCCTGCTCCTGCGCCTGAGACTCGGACTTAATATCAATCTTGTAATTGGTCAACTTCGCTGCGAGTCTTGCGTTCTGTCCCTCCTTACCGATAGCCAGAGACAGCTGATTATCCGGCACAATGACCAAGGCTTCTTTATTGTCCGGATCCGCAATAACCGCGATTACCTTGGCCGGAGATAAGGAATTCTCAATCAGGTATGCAGGGTTCTCGTCATAGTTGATAATGTCAATCTTCTCTCCACGAAGCTCTTCCACGATGGTATTTACACGGTTTCCGTTAAGACCTACGCAAGCACCCACTGCATCCACATCCTCTTCATTGGAAATGACCGCCATCTTGGTACGAGATCCCGCCTCTCTGGCAATGGACTTAATCTCCACAATACCTTCTCTAAGCTCGGAAACCTCCTCAAAGAACAGCTTACGAACCAACTCCGGATGGGTACGGGAAAGCATAAGCTTAGGTCCCTTGGGGCTGTCCTTTACTTCCACCACATAGACCTTGGCTCTTTGTCCGGGAGTCAAATTCTCTCCGGGAATCTGCTCCGCTTCCGCAAGGTAACCATCTACCTTGCCCAAATTCATAATCAGAGCTCTTCCTGTATTTTTCTCCACAAGGGCAGTGAAAACCTTTTTGCTCATAGCATAGTATTCTTCAAAAAGGTTCTTTCTCTCTTCCTCACGAATCTTCTGCACAATCACGCCCTTGGCATTCTGCGCCGCAATTCTACTGAAGGACTTGGAATCAATGGGCACCTGTACCACATCTCCCAAAGTATAGGAAGGATCTATTTCATGAGCTTCTTCCAAACTGATTTCTGTGGACTTATCTCCCACCTTTTCCACTACCGTCTTATCTGCCAATACGGAAAATACTGCAGTGTCCGGATTCATGCTTACGTGCACATTGTCTGCGGAACCGAAGTGATTCTTACAAGCGGTTTGTAAGGACAGCTCAATGGCCTCGATTAAAGCCTGCTTGGAAATTTTCTTTTCCTTCTCTAACATGTCTAGCGCTAAGCGTAATTCCTCGTTCATCGTTTTTACTCCTCTTTATTTTTATCATCAGGCGTTTTCTATCCTTACTGTCTTTTATTCCGCCTGTATTATACTTTCAACTCTTTTTGGCCTTACCATTTACTCTTCTGAAGCTTCCTCTCCCTCGGAAAGCAGTTCTTCTTCCACTTCGGAAAGCTCCTCCGCTCCCGGATTGTCCTTAAAACCTAAGGAACAAACCTCCAGGATGTACTCTTCTGCAATAAAATCTTCCTTATCCAACCACTTGGACAGTCTTCTGGAGACCATGGCACAGTCATTGACCGTCATGTCCTGCTCATCTTTTCTAAAAATGAATGCCCTTAGATAGTGGGTTCCCGCCTCTTTTGTAAAGGTAACACTATCCAGCACATAGCCCATTCCCGGAAGAATTTCTTCCAAATACGCCTTCGTTCTCTCAATTTCCATGCCAACGCTCCATTCAAGCAAAAGGGACAAGCCAGTGCTTGCCCCTTCCTACGTTACAAATACTTTTATACCCTAACACGAAAGCTTTGAAAAAACAAGCCTTTTCTTTGTTTTTCTTCACTTTTCACTTTGTTTTTCTTCACTTTTCACAGCATTTTTTCTTCTATAAATATTGATCCATGTCTCTTTTTAAATATTTCTTCGAATATCCCCATTTTTGCATCTACCGCGTACCAGATCCTTGACTTGCTCTTTATAAGATTCTCATTGAGCTGTACAATGTTATCAGACATATTCTATTGCCGTCGGTAAAATTAAGTTACCACATAAAGCCAACCGAGGCGGCAAGAACTATGCCTGTCTGATGTTTTATAAATCGAAATTATATGCGATATTTTTCAATGCTTTTTACTGAAATTACGTATGAGATGACAAAAATAATCAAATGTAAAATCACTGCTAATGCAATCAAGTTGGTCTGAAGAATAGAATATAGTTTTAATAAAACATTATTAAATTTTGTAAAGATAATAGGAAGAATGGTAAATCCTATGAGGATATATCTTCCTTTTTCTACACCAAAATAAAATGATGCGGGAATTACTATCATGTTATAAATTAGCGCAACGTAGAAACCAATGAATGGATACAAAAGGCTAAGCTGCCCAGAATAACTGAAAGTAACAAGGAAGATTATGATACCTGTAAGGAGAGAAATGATGAGCGTGAAAATATATTTCTCCATAGCAATGACATGATAGGAAAGTGGTAGTACACGATAATAATTAACAAGTTTTGTTTTTTCATCTACGGAAATAGTTATTGATACTTGCATTCCGAATAATATCCCAATAATTATGGAGAACATAAACAGAAACATATCTTTCCCAATATAGACAATAATTGGAATAAGAGACATTAAATATACAGGGGATATTAACTTCAAAATGGACTTAAAATCTTTATAAAGCAACCCTTTCATATATTATTCATTTGATAATTACAAAATTAAATTATCATTTCCTTTCGCTAAAGTGGATTTACTTAGATAGTCATATACTACATTTTCTAAAGAAATTTTATTTCCTTCCAAAATGCAAGAAATATCAGTATTCAAAACAACCTTACCGTTATCGAGTAAGATGATTCTGGAAGCAAATTTTTCTAAGTCGCTAATAATGTGAGTGGAGAAGATAACGGCTGAATGTGTCTTATTAATATATTCTTTCAATAAATGCAAAACTTTTTCTCTTGCAACAGGATCCAGTCCGGTAGTTAATTCATCACAAAACAATATTTCAGGGTTTTGAGCCAGCATGGTGGCCAACATTAATTTATTTTTTGTCCCAAGAGACATTTGCTTTATAGCAATAATCTGTACATTTAGGAAATTCAGATAATCAAAATATTGCTCTGAACTCCATTTAGGATACCAATCAGCCATGACTGTGCAAATGTCTTTGGGATTAAACTTCTCGCAAAATGGACAAATGCCATCATAGAATGAAACAACAGGATTTTTTTTCCATGAAATAGGCTTCATAACCCTGCCTTTGTAATAAACCTCGCCGGATGACGGAAGGCATCTGCCTTCCAGCAAATTCAAAAAAGTAGTTTTTCCGGCACCGTTAGCGCCAATTAGCCCAACTATATCACACTCATTGAGATAGAAGTCAAATGGCTGTAGTTCAAAAGCAGGATATCTCTTTGATACTTTAGCATAAAATAAAGAGCTCACGATTATCTCCTATTCAAATGTGACCATTGGTAGCATTTTATATGAACAATGATACCTCTACCTATAATTATAGTATTACCTTTTGTGCAATTTATCAATATAAAAATGGAGAAGTCAACAATGTAATAGGCATATTTAACAGTATAAAAAATCAACAGTAACATAAGTAGCGAGAATTTACAGTTAAGAGACTTAGAGTAAAATTTTAGTTGGCAAAAAAATAGGAAGAGGCCGAAGCCTCTTCCTCATCACACAGAAATAACCTATTATATAGTTGGCAAAAAATATTAAGGTCAGGAGCTGTATGGTGAATTCTATGTTAGAGGAAAAAGGCATAAGTTTCGAGGATACCGGTATCCGGTCATAGGCCGCATGTTGGGGCTTGATACGAAAATAAGAGGGGATCGCAGGAAGTTGCTTTCTATGGCGGGGTATTAAAGAATCTTTGCGAGGGCTTAGGCTATGCACGAAAAAGACGGTCGCGAGGCTTCCGTAGGGAGCTGCACTCTAGCAACGAAGGCGGGCGCATGTTTGAGCCCGAAGGGCGAGTTTGCGCAGGAGCCTGAGTGCAAAAGCGAGTGCAGCGAGTAGGAAACGTAGTGTGTCTTTGAGGCAGAGCCTAACCCGAAGCAAGACATTCATTAGTCTGTATGAAGGAGTTACCAACGATTACTTGACAGTAACCTTCCTTTTCTTTCTCCATGGATTCTTCTTTGTTTCTTCCTTCCTTTATGTTATAGTAAGGAAGATTAAAAACACTGCATTTTAACGGAAAGATACGAGAATAGAGAAACGACGAAATTATTTTCTACGATTCAACGTATGCTATCCTCTTTTTCCCCATGGTGAGGTTTTATGAAATTAATTAGTTTTGCAATCCCCTGTTATAATTCTGCGTCCTATATGCGGAACTGCATTGAAAGTATTCTTCCCGGCGGGGAAGAAGTAGAAATCATCATTGTTGACGATGGTTCCAAAAAAGACAATACCCTGGAAATCGCCAAGGAATACGAAGAGAAATATCCCGGCATTTGCAAGGCTGTTCATCAGGAAAACGGCGGTCACGGTGAAGCGGTGAACACAGGCCTTAGAAATGCCAATGGACTCTACTTTAAGGTTGTGGATTCTGATGACTGGCTGGATTCCAAGGTTCTTTTAGAGGTTTTAGAAAGAATTCGAAATTTGACCCTTTCCGGAGAGTCCATTGACATGCTGGTGGCCAACTTCATTTACGATAAGGTGGGACAGGAAAACAAAAAGGTTATGTCCTATGCCAATGCCTTCCCGGAAGAAAAGGTTTTTGGCTGGGCTGAAATGAAGAACTTCCACCTGGGACAGTACATTTTAATGCATTCCGTTATTTACCGGACCAAAATGCTTAAGGATTGCGGTTTGCAGCTTCCCAAGCATACCTTCTATGTGGATAATCTCTTTGTTTATGAGCCCCTCCCCCAAGTAAAAAGGATTTATTACCTAAATCAAAATCTTTATCACTATTACATTGGCCGGGAGGACCAATCCGTAAATGAAACGGTAATGATTTCCCGTTTAGACCAGCAGTATAGGGTAAACCGTCTGATGATTGAGTGCTGTGATGTCCTTAAGGTACAGCCCAAAAAGCTTCGGAAATATATGATTTTGTATTTGGAAATCATTACTACCGTATCTTCTGTTCTGGCCATTAAGTCCGGTACAGAG
>NZ_DBHIGR010000002.1:0-36358 GCF_057249185.1 Oribacterium sp. | reverse complement strand
AAACGGTACTGTCTGAAGGAATAAAGCAAAGTTTTCCGGAAGAAAAGAGTACAAGTTCTTCTGAAAACGTAATGGAAGAAAATGCACTTGAAGAAAATGCGCTTGAAGAAAACGTAATGGAAAAAAATGTAGTCGAAGAAAAAAATGAAGTCGAAAAAGAAATTACAGAAATAGAGTCTGAGGCTACAGAAGAGAACGCATTTTATGCAGAAAAAGAACTTTCCGGTGTGCTTGTTACGGTGCAGGCTGATTCCGGGGTATTTCCAAAGGACGCGACTTTACGAGTAAGAAAGCTCTCTAAAGTCGAGGAACAGAAGGTGGATTCCACTGTAAAAGAGAAACTTGAGGAGGATAAGCAAAATCTTCTACAGAGCATCATTTTTGATATCAGTGTTTTGGATAAGGATGGAGAAGAAATACAGCCGGATACCGCAAAAGGAGAAGTGAAGGTCAGCTTTTCAAAGCTTTCTTTTCTGGAGGAAAATGCGGAAAAGCAGATTTCCGTGTTTCATCTGGACAGTGTTGAAGCAGCGGCAGAAAAGTTAGAGACAGAAAAAATAGAGGAGAAAGAAAATGCAGTAAAGGTATCGGCAGAGCATTTCTCCGTATTTGCCGTTTCTTTGGTTGAGAAAGAAAGCTCTTGGAAAGAGCTTGCTTATTTGTCAGATACGATAGCGGTGGAGTTAGGGGAACTAATCACTATCCATGAACTGCTTCACAGTTATGTTTTACGCTGCAGAGTGATACCGGAGACGAATCCCACCGTTATTGGCATAAAGCATGACGCTTATGGACAACTCGCCATTGAGGCATTGCACGAAGGAACAGCCAAACTGCTTGTAACCCAAAGAAATGGCGAGGGGGAGCTAACAAAAGAATTTAAGATTATCGTACAGAAGGCACCTCTAAGTGGAAGACTAGGAAAGCAAATTGAATATAGTTTAAGCGGCACCGGAAATGATATGACTCTGACACTCCGTGGAAGAGGGGAAACGGATGCAATTAAAGTGGCTCCCTGGGAACCCTATAGGAATAAGATTCGCAAAGTGATGATAGAAGAAGGGATAGAAAAGCTGAATGTGGGGGTGTCAGCCTTTGGACATATGGACTATTTGGAGACAGTGAGTCTTCCCTCTACCCTTAAGGAAATACCGTACCATGCCTTTTATGATTCGAAAAACTTAGGGGATGTCACGATTCCGGCTTCCGTGCGGAGGATTGGAGAGGAGGCATTTTACAAGTTTAAAGGAAATGAAAAGAAAAATACGATTATCAATCATTCTCCGGTATTTATGAGTCAGAAAAAAGGCTGGCACTATAATCCGGATTACACTTCTGTACAACAAACTGCCAAGGAAGATGAAAATGGAGAAAAGAAAGAGAATATTTCTTTTAACAATGTGAATTTTTATACGCTCCCGGAAATCAATAAATATTTTTTTGAGTTGGAAGTAACAGGTAATCCATTTATAAACTTTTATCTGTATAAGACAGAAGATCCAAACGAAATGGTTGGTATACAGAATTTTACAGATGACAGTGGAAGATTCAAGAAGAGTCTGCGTTTGGGATATCTGACGTACGAGGCCCAATGCCGGGTTCCCGAAGTCAATAAGATATTCATTTCGTATCTATTTGATTTTAGGGACACAAGTACACTTTCCTTTTTACCGGGGCACACCTACTATTGTACATTTTTAACGGATCCGGGAGGCCGCATAAGCCCATCTAGTGAGACACAATTGTTGCAAAAAGTGATTACGGTATCGGATGAGGCCCGCTTACCAAGTGTAGACGGGAATTTTAGCTGGCAAATAACAGGAGAAAAGAAACCCTATACGGTTACAATAAACGGCAGCGGACGGATGCAGGGTCTTAATGCAAACGGAGAACTTCGCTCCTGGAATAAGCTCTTGAATGCTCTAGGAACGAGAGCGCATCTGGAATTAAGGGGAAATATTACTGCCTTGGACTCCCATGCCTTGGCGGGCGTCGATTACATTAAGAAAGGCTTAGTGTTGCCGGATTCTATCGTAGAAATAGGGGATTCTGTTTTTTCTAAGAAATCGATAGAGGGCAATCTTGTCTTCCCGAAGAATTTAAAGAAAATAGGGAATTCCGCTTTTCGTAATCTTTCTTACAAGGGAGATTTATCCTTACCGGCCGGACTGGAAAGTATCGGGGAAAGCGCTTTCCTTGACTTGAAAGAGGCAAATACCATCACGATTCCCGCCTCCGTTACGCATATCGGGGCAGGCGCTTTCTATAAAGATAAGATGAATTTTAAGGGAAAGAATCGTATAGTAAATCACTCTTCCCTGAAACTTGGTACACGATATGTAAACCCGCTTTTTACGGAGTACACAACCGATGATTCCGGGGAAGCGCCGATTCCTTCTAATTCCGGAAGCGGCAGAGGCGGCTCCGGCGGAGGCAGCGGTTCAGGTGGCAGTGGAGGTTCCGGCGGAGGAAGCAGTTCGGGCGGTAGCAGCGGGACACCGATGGTTTTAGGGGCAGACCGCAATCTGCCGTCCAATGTAAACTGGCAAAGAGACGCAAAGGGCTGGTGGATTTTAAATCCGGATGGAAGCTACCCGAAATCACAGTGGTTATGGATGAATAATCATTGGTACTATTTTAATCAAGAAGGCTATATGTTCACCGGTTGGCTTTTCTATAACAATGCCTGGTATTATTTTGAAGAAAATGAAGGCAGTGAGCAGGGAAAGATGAGCCTTGGCTGGAAGGAGATTCGCGGCTTCTGGTATTACTTCAGTGAAGAGGTCGGTGCGGAAAACGGCAAGATGCGTACCGGTTGGCAGGAGCTTAAAGGTAAGTGGTACTATCTGAACCCTCAGGCCGGAGCGGATAACGGAAAGATGCTTTTCAATACCAAGGTTGAGGGTTATCCCCTTGGCCCGGATGGTGCTTGGCAGACAGCGTAGGCAGATTATGAAAATCCTTATTGCTATAGATTCCTTTAAAGGAAGCCTCTCCTCCAAAGAAGCGGGCGAGGCCATAAAAAACGGTATTTTACGGGTAGTTCCTGATGCAGAGGTTTTGATATCTCCTCTGGCAGACGGAGGGGAAGGCACCGTGGAAACGCTGTTGGAAGCTTTAGGGGGAAGCTTGGAAACAGTCCGGGTAAAAGGACCGTTGTTTCAAGAGGTGGAAGCTCATTACGGTATTCTAACGGAATTAGAGAAATCCCAGGCGGAAACAGAATCGAATACCCAACGGGAAACACTGCCTAAAAATCACTCGAAAGAATGCTCTGAAGCACACTCAGATACACCGTCAGAAACAGACTCGCAATATTCCCCAAAGGATGGAAAGCTAGCCGTTATGGAAATGTCTCAAGCTTCCGGCATTACCTTACTCTCTCCGGCGGAAAGAAATCCGCTGAAAACCGGTAGCTATGGTGTGGGACAAATGATTTTAGATGCCTATCACAAGGGATGTCGTCGCTTTTTAATCGGCATCGGCGGTTCCGCCACAAATGACGGTGGAATCGGAATGTTAAACGCATTAGGCTTTCGTTTTACCAAAGAGAACGGAGAAGAAATCAGCCCTTGCGGAGAAGGCCTGAAAGACTTGGCTAGAATAGATGCTACTTCTGTACCGAAGGGCTTATTACATTGTTCCTTTCAAATAGCCTGCGATGTGGAGAATCCTCTATACGGGGAAAATGGAGCAAGTCTTGTCTATGGATTTCAAAAGGGTGGAAACAAGGAACTGCTCTCTCAAATGGATCTTTGGATGAAGCGATATAGCGAGCTTGTAAAAGAATATAACCCTGCCGCCAATCCGGAAGCTCCGGGCTCCGGAGCCGCCGGAGGGTTGGGATTTGCCTTTCGCAGTTTTCTTCAAGGAGAATTAAAATCCGGTGTTTCCTTGATTTTGGAAGAAACCAAGCTTTCCGAGAAAATGCAGGGAGCCGATCTTGTGATTACGGGAGAAGGAAGGCTGGACGAACAATCCTCCATGGGAAAAGCCCCAATCGGTGTAGCAAAGCTGGCCAAGGCACAGGGAATCCCTGTTCTGGCCTTTGCAGGAGCTGTAACAGTGGGGGCAAAAGCCTGCAACCAAGCCGGAATAGACGCTTACTTCCCCATCCTGCGAGAAATCACCACTTTAGAAGACGCCATGAATAAAGAAAATGCTCGGAGAAATTTAGAGGACACCGTTGAACAGGTGATAAGGCTCTACCGCCTACGGCATAAAAAGTAATAGAAAAAAGAAGCTGTAAGAATCACAATAATTTTCTACGCAATATAGGTCTGTACTCGGGGAACGCTCTCGCTAGCCTCGCCCGGCGCAGTGAAGGACTGCCCTCGTTATAAGAAAGTGCTCTGATACAGTGTGGGTCTATAAATGGGGCACGCTCTCGCTAACCTCGCCTTCGTAGCAGTACTAACTTCAAGCTTCGCTTTGCTTGCTTTCAGTAAGTACTGACGGGCTCAGATTGCCCCTATTACAGACCCACACTGTATCATTCGCTTCAATTATTGATTTTTTACAATCCTTCACTTCGCCGGTCTTTCGCAAGTGTCGGGCTCAGACTGCCCCACATTCAGACCTATATTGCCGAAAATTTCTTTATTTTGATTCTTTCAGCCTCTTTTTTTATGCCTTAGCGATGCCTAAGCGAAGACAATGACATCCTGTTCTGAATCATCTTTTGGGAGCTCTTTCCGGTTTAAAAAAGAGAACTGTGAACAGTGCAATACTTAGGCTAGCTTTTCAGCAGGATTGCTTTGGAATACGGGGTAATCTGAGCCCACGGGTTCTTAGCTTTTGTCTTATAAAAGCTTAGAACCCCTGTGAGGCGAGGTTAGCGGGAGCGTACCCCGATTCCAAAGCTGTCCTGCGAAAAGCAGCTAAAGGAATCCTACTCTTCACAGTTCTCTATTTAAACTATTTCTTCTTCGGCACGGAATGCACCGCTTCTCCGAATACATCCTCCAAAGCCTCTCCCACGCCTTCATTGTAGGTCGGGTGCGCTCTCATAGCCTTCAGCAGCTGCTCAACGGTGAATCCGTTTGCCACAGCATTGCCAAACTCTCCAATCATATCGGTGGCTCTTGCACACATCATCTGTACGCCCACAACCGCATGGCTCTTGCTGTCGGACAGAATCTTGATAAATCCGCGCTCTTCCTTGGAAATCATGGATTTTCCGTTTCCGCTCATCATGAACTTACCCACGTTGATTTCTAAGCCCTGCTCCTTGGCGATAGCCTCGGTAATTCCAACGGAGGCGATTTCCGGTGAGGTGTAAACGCAGCCCGGTACCACATTTAAGTCAATGCTTATTTTGTGTCCCGCTAGCTCCTCCAAAAGGCAAATGCCCTGTGCGGAAGCTAGGTGTGCCAGCTGTAAGCCCTTAATCAGGTCTCCGATGGCATAAACCCCGTCCATGGAGGTCTTGAAATGCTCGTCTACCACTACTCGGTCTCTCTCCATTTCCAGTTCAACCCCTTCCCCGAAGAGTCCCTGGGTATTGGGCACACGGCCCACTGCGCAAAGCACATACTGAGAAGTTACTTTTACCGGCTCATCCTTCTCGGTATAGAAGCAGGAAACGCCCTCTACTTCCTTTTCCACCTTCTCCACCTTAACGGAGGTATGGATATCAATGCCTCTCTTCTTTAAAATCAGCTTTAAGTTCTGAGAAATATCCTTATCCATGTTGGCCAGAATACTGGGCAGAGCCTCCAGAATGGTAACCTTGGTTCCTAAGGAGGCGAAAATGGAGGCAAACTCCACACCGATTACTCCTCCGCCAATGATGCTTAAGCTCTTCGGCACTTCCTGCAACTGGAAGAGCTCATCACTGGTTAATACGCCTTCACTATCCAATCCCGGAATCGGCACTAATGCCGGCTTGGAACCAACAGCTAAAATCACATGCTTTGCCTGATAATTTCCGGCACCCTCTCCACCACTCACAGTAACGGAGCCATCTTTCTCCAGGGTTCCCAGTCCCTTCAGGTAATCAATTCCATTAGACTTAAAGAGCTGCTCTACTCCGCCTACCAGCTTATCAATAATATCCTGCTTATATTCCAAAATCTTGCCGTAGTCATAGGAAATGTTCTCGGCAAAGATACCGTACTCCTTTGCATTTTGCATTTCTCTGTAAAGCTCAGTGGCATGAACCATGGCCTTTGTAGGAATACAGCCTCTGTTTAAGCAGGTTCCTCCCACTCTGTCCTTCTCTACCACAGCTGTCTTAAAGCCCAGCTTTGCAGACTTTAATGCCGCTACATATCCGCCTGGACCGGCTCCTATGATAATCACATCATAACTCATAATTCTTACTCTCCTAATATTTGCTGTCTCACAAGGTTTCCAGAGCAATACCGGCTTAGTATACTTACACTCTCCGCCTTAATTTCTCTCTCCCTTATCACCCATTTAGCTTTTTAGCAAGAAGAGCTGTTACATAAAGACTCCTTCAAAGAAGAACCTAAGTTTTTGCTTGTTTCGATAAAGCTCTTGCTTTTTCTAACAAAACTCTTGTTCACTCTCTCTTTTATCCTTATATAACAGCTCTCTAATCATCTACTTTATTTTACTTTCTTTCGAAATGATGTATCGGCTTTTTGCCTTTACTTTCTTTCATAGTGAAATATCGACTTTTTTCGCCTTTATCTCCACTCATAGTAAAGTATCGGCTTTTTTGCCTTTACTTCCACTCATAACGAAGTACCGGCTCTCTTGCCGCCTTTACTTCATCCAATCTTCCTACCGGAGTAGTTACAGGAGCATCATGAAGCGCCTGGGGATTGGTCTGAGCTTCCTCATAAAGCTTTCTGAAAACGGCTACAGCATCGTCCAAAGTTTCCTTAGACTCTGTCTCTGTAGGCTCAATCATCAAAGCTTCATGAACGATAAGCGGGAAGTACATTGTGGGCGGGTGCATTCCGTTATCCAACAGGGCTTTGGCAATGTCCATTGCAGAAACCCCTGTCTTTTGCTTAAGATCCTCTAAGCTCATAACGAACTCATGCATACAAATCTGATCATAAGCCATGGTATAGAGATCCTTCAGCTTATTCATCATGTAGTTAGCATTCAGCACCGCATTCTTACTAGCCTGTGGAATTCCTTCTTTTCCTAAGGTCTTGATATAGGTTAATGCCCTAACCACTACTAAGAAGTTTCCGTAGAAGGCCTTCATGTCTCCGATAGACTTTGGAGCCTTCACAAACTTCTTCACTGCATCTCCGTCAACCAGATATCCGGGCATGAAATCAGCCAGAAGCTTCTTACATCCAACAACTCCACTTCCGGGACCTCCGCCACCGTGCGGTGTGGAGAAGGTCTTATGAAGATTCAAGTGAATAACGTCAAAGCCCATGTCTCCGGGACGAACAACGCCCATGATAGCGTTTAAGTTGGCACCGTCATAATAGTTTAATCCGCCGCAATCATGGATTAACTTGGTAATCTCTAAGATATTTTCATCGAAAATACCTACGGTATTGGGGTTGGTCAGCATCAAGCCGGCAACATCATCCCCTAAAACCGCCTTGAATTTCTCCATATCTACACAGCCGTGCTCATTGGAAGGAATGGTTACCACCTTGTAGCCTGCCATAGTAGCGGTTGCGGGGTTGGTTCCGTGAGCCGCATCAGGAATAATAATCTTGTTTCTGTTAAAATCCCCTCTGCTCTCATGGTAAGCCTTAATCAGCATGATTCCGGTGAACTCACCGTGAGCACCTGCTGCAGGCTGAACCGTTAAACGATCCATACCGGTTACTTCACAAAGAAGGGTTTCAATCTCCTGGATTACGGAAAGGCAACCCTGTACGGTATGCTCCGGCTGCAAAGGATGAATCTCTGCAAAGCCGGGTAAAGCTGCCATATCATCATTAATCTTCGGATTGTACTTCATGGTGCAGGAACCCAAAGGGTAGAAGCCGTCATTTACACCTCTACACTTTTTAGCAAGCTCTGTGTAATGTCTGCTGATTTCTGTCTCTGACAGCTCCGGCAAATGTAATTCAGCCTTTCTTTGATCCTTTGCAGGAACATCTACCACTTCCACATCACAGGGAGGGAACAAACTGCAATGTCTGCCGGATTTGCTTTTCTCGAAAATAAGCATTACTTCACCTCCTTTAAGATTTCTACTACACGGTCCATGGAAGCCTTATCATTAACTTCCGTACAGCACCAGAGAATTCTCTTATCATCCAGAGGATATCCACCAAGGATGCCTTCCTTCTCTAAAGCCTCTAATGCCTTTGCGGAAGAAAGGTCAGACTCTGTTACGAACTCATTGAAGAAATCCGCCTTATACTGTGGCTTAAAGCCGATCTTTTCTAATTCCTTGGCCAGATAATGCGCCTTGGAGGTAGAAAGACTTGCCGCTTCCTTTAAGCCTTCCTTACCTACTGCTGCAAGATAAACACCTACAGCTAAAGCACAAAGTGCCTGGTTGGAACATACGTTACTGGAAGCTTTTTCTCTACGGATATGCTGCTCTCTGGCCTGCAGAGTCAATACATAACCGGTTCTTCCCTGATGATCCTCTGTAGCTCCTACGATTCTTCCGGGAAGATTTCTCTTCATCGCATCAGTGGATGCCATGAATCCAAGGTAAGGTCCTCCGAAAGCAATGGGAAGTCCTAAAGGCTGTCCGTCACCAACCGCAACATCCGCTCCATACTCTCTGGGAGTCTTAAGAACACCAAGAGAAATGGGATTTACGCTCATAGCAAACTTTGCCCCTGCCTCATGGGCAATCTCTCCAATCTTCTCTGCATCCTCCAGATTTCCGTAGAAGTTCGGATGCTGGATGAAAACTACTGCAGACTCTGCATCTACCTTAGCCTTCAAAGCTTCTACATCGGTCAAACCATCCTTCTCCGGAATGATTTCTACCTGCATACCGTTGCCATGGCAATAGGTCTTGATGGTTGAAATCGTGTCCGGATGCATCAGAGCGGAAATCAAAGCCTTGCTTCTCTTTCTCTCTCTGCACATTGCTACTGCCTCAGCCGCAGCCTCAGCACCGTCATAAACGGAGGCATTGGATACGTCCATGCCAGTCAAGTCGCAGATCATGGTCTGATATTCAAAAATAGATTGTAAAATACCTTGGCTGGTCTCTGCCTGATACGGGGTATATGCCGTCAAAAAATTCTCTTTACCAATCACGCTCTTTACAATAGAGGGAATAAAATGACGGTATGCTCCGGCACCTCTGAAGATCACCGGGAACACTACGTTTTTGTTCGCCAGGGCGGACATATCTCTACGTACTTCCAGCTCGGACAAACCGGCAGGAATAGAAAGCTCGCCTTTTAATTTTACTTCCTGTGGAATATCTCTAAACAGATCATCAAAGGAAGAAAATCCACTTTCCAGAAGCATCGCCTTCTGCTCCGCCTCTGTATTGGGAATGTATTTTCCCATAATCCACCACCTTTCTTTCGGTTAGGGTCTTCCTTAAGAAGATAGGGGAGACCTTCCCATTCTATCCCCTTAAGGAAGGATTCGCATTCTGTCTCTATTACAGAGTCTTTAAGAACTCCTCATATTCTTCTGCGGAAAGAAGCTCTTCCTTATCGGTAACATCCTTTACCTTTACGAACCAAGCCTCATAAGGAGAGCTGTTGATACTTTCAGGAGCATCCAAAACAGCCTCATTGATTGCACTAACCACACCGGTTAATGGAGATATTACGTCGGAAACAGCCTTTACGGACTCAACATCGGAGAAGGACTCTCCCTTTGTTACACTGTCGCCCTCTTCCGGAAGATTTACGAAAACCAAATCTCCTAATTCGCTCTGCGCATAGTCGCTAATTCCTACTACGTACTCTCCGCCTTCTTCCTTAACCCACTCGTGATCCTTGGTATACAATAATCCCTTTTGAACTGCCATCTTTTTTTCCTCCTTAAAATAAGTAGTGTTGATTAAACCGTTTTCTTTATAAAATAGATCTTCCCGGAAGAAAATCTGATTTTAAAAATTTGTCTTTGTTCGAGTATTGCACCTAAAGTCTGCAATCTCTCCCTTGAAAAATGTTTTGCTTTTATTTCTCTCTCTTGTAGAAGGGAAGTGCTACCACTTCTACATCTACCTTACGTCCGCGAACGTCTACCTGAAGCTGAGTGCCCACCTCTGCATACTTGGGATCGATTAATGCCATTCCTACAGGATAGTTTAAGAATGGGCAGTGAGTTCCGGATGTGGTGTGACCGATAACCTGGTCTCCTGCCAAAACGTCCTGATGTTCACGGATAACGCCTCTGCCGGTAACCTTCAGGCCGACTCTCTTAATCTTCGGCTCTCCCTTGGCTTCAATAGCAGCCTTTCCGATAAAATCAGGTTTGTCCATCTTTACCGCAAACTTTAATCCGGTCTCAAGGGGAGTGATTTCATCGTCCATCTCATGACCGTAAAGAGGCATAGCTGCTTCCATACGAAGGGTATCTCTGGCACCAAGTCCGCAGGGAATCAGTCCCTCTTCTTTTCCTGCTGCCAAAAGCTTATCCCACATTTCCTCCGCCTTGCTACTGTCCAGATACAGCTCTACACCGTCTTCTCCGGTATAACCGGTCTTGGAAACAATACAGGGAATACCGTCAACCGTAGCATTAAATACAGCGTGGTAATATTTCTGAGGAATATTTTCTTCGGAGGTCAGCTTTCTGATAATATCCATGGCCTTAGGGCCTTGAAGGGCAATCTGGGCATAATCATCGGAAACATTGGTGAATTCCACATCCCCGAACTTATGCTGTACCATCCAGTTAAAGTCCTTCTCACGGTTGGCAGCGTTTACAACGATGAAGTAGTCGTTGTCTCCTTTCTTGTAAACGATTAAATCGTCTACCACACCGCCGTTTTCATTACACATCAGGCTGTATCTTGCCTGTCCGTCCACCATGTTCTCAAAGTTATTGGTTAAGATCTTCTGAAGATTTGCCAATGCATCCTTTCCTTTGCAAAGTACTTCACCCATGTGGGACACGTCGAAAAGTCCGGCTTCGGTTCGAACAGCCATATGCTCCTTGATTACTCCACTCTGCTCATACTGAACAGGGAGAAGAAATCCGGCGAAAGGAACAATCTTTCCACCTGCCTTCACATGCGCTTCATACAACGGTGTCTTTAATTCCATAAACTGCCTCCTTTATTTTATGGTGATTTTATCATCATGCTTTTTCCCCATCGCCTGACCCCTAACATCAGAACATCCGGGCAAAAAGTAATTACTCTATCTTTTATTATAAAAAAATTTTTTTCTTTTTCAATGTATAAAAAAATAAAAATATATGGGTTTTCTCCGGTTCATCCGGCCTGTCTTTTCTCTCAAAACCCTTTAGGCCAGCATATCCGCAATCTCAGACACGGAAATTCGATAAAGCTTTCCCTCCAAGCCTCTTTCCCTAAGACCCTTTAAAAGGGAATCCCGGTCAAAAGCCAGTCCTACAAAGGCTTTACTGATTTCCTCAGGATCCAGGGTACTGAAAAAATCTCCGCTAATAGAAGCTTCCTGTATTTTGCCCTTCTGAATCTCCAAGGCAAAATGCATCTTTCCTCCCGGGAAGCGTCCAATCTTTTCCATGTTGAATTTCGGATTCTTTCCGTACAGACTGTCCCAGTTTTGAAAATGAGTCTTGGCCAGTTCCTTAACTCTCAGAATTTCTTCCTTGGAAAGCTCCAGGCGATTGGCTTTATTCTCTTCTCCCAAAATGGCGGAAACCATCAGCTTCTTAAAGTCCTCCGGGGAAATCTTCTCCTGCAAATGGTCGGAGATGTTACAAACTCTTTCCCGCACCGATTGGATACTTTTGGAAATAATCTTGTGCTCATCCACCCTGGTGGAATTCACCATCTTCTCGATATCCGTGGAAAAAAGCAGGGATCCGTGGTGGACAATGCTTTCCCCCAGATGATACTGGGCATTGCCGGAAAACTTTCGTCCTTCGATACAAAGGTCATTTCTTCCGTTAAATTCTGCTTTCACGGAAAGCTTCGCCAAGGCATCCAGTACCGGGCTTAGGTATTTTTTAAACTCTATCCCCTCTTCCTTATAGCGGTCGATAAAGGTAAACTGCCAGCCTCCCAAATCCGTGTAAATGGTGCCTCCCCCGCTCATCCGCCGTACCAGATTCATCTTCTGCTCTCTGGCATAGGGGAGATTCACCTCCTCCGCCAGGTTTTGGTATTTCCCCAGCATCAGGGTGGGCGTGGTTCTCCAAAAAAGGAAAACCGTGTCTTCCAATTTCTTTTCTTCGGCTAAGTAATATTCCAGGCCGAAGTTCTCATAAACGTCCGTGGACTCTAAATCAATATAAACCATGCACGTCCTCCAAAGCTTCCCAAGCTCTGTAAGAGCTTCTGGCTAAGGGTGCGGAGGCTACGTGGTGAAAGCCCTTTAAAAGAGCATTCTTCTTATAGCGGGCAAAATCCTCCGGTGTGGCATATCTGGCCAAGGGGTAATGCTCCTTGGTGGGTTGCAGATATTGTCCGATGGTTAAGATATCACAGCCGGTTTCCAGCACATCATCCATCAATCTGTCAATCTGCTCTTCCGTCTCTCCAAGCCCTACCATGAATCCTGTCTTTACCCGGATATCCGGAGAATGCTGCTTGCAGTAGCGGAGCACTCCTAAGGACCTTTCATAAGCCGCCTGGGGACGAACCGCCTTCTGCAATTCCTTTACCGTCTCCACATTGTGGTTCAGAACCTCCGGCTTGGCCTCCAGAACAATGTCTAAGGACTCCGTCCTTCCCTTCATATCGGAAATCAGGGTTTCAATGGTGGTGCCGGGACAAAGCTCCCGAATCGCCCGAATGGTCTTGGCAAACTGTAAGGCTCCTCCGTCCTCCAAATCATCTCTGGTGGAGCAGGTCAAAACCACATGCTTCAGATGCAGTTGCTTAGCCGCCTTGGCTACATTCATGGGTTCTTCTTCGTCCACCGCCTCCGGTCTTCCGCAGGTCACATTGCAAAAGCGACAATTTCTGGTGCAAACGCTTCCCAAAATCATAAAGGTTGCCGTGTGCTTCCGATAACACTCTCCCATATTGGGACAGTTGGCTTCCTTACAAACGGTATTCAAGCGAAGATCCTTCATCAGGGCCGCCACCTCTTCGGTAGCCTCTTGATTATAGCGAACCTTCAACCAGTCCGGCTTCTTCCCTAAAGAAGGAGGGGCAGCCTGTAAATCCTCCGCTTTCTCCAATGTCTTCTCCATATCTTGCTCCCTATCTTGCCTTACGCTGTCTCTTCAATCAGAGCGACCTTCTCCAGTCCTTACACTGTCTCTTCAATCAAAGCGACCTTCTCCAATACCCCTACCGTATCGCCTTCTTCGCAGCACTGCTCTACCAGGGTGCCCTCGAAGCCGGATTCCACTTGGGTAACCACCTTGTCGGTTTCAATCTCGAAAATCGGTTCACCCTTCTTTACCGGATCTCCAACTTCCTTCAACCAGGCACAAACCACTGCCTCCTGCATCTCCGGTCTTAACTTCGGAATCACAATTTCTTTCTTCATCTTCTACTCCTTCTATAATGCAAGTCCTATTAAGACTTCTCTGACTTCCTTACTATCCTGTGGCTTAAGCCTTTCCGCCAAATCGGAAAACTTTTCTTCAAAAAGCTCTAAAGAAAATGGCTGTCCTTGGAAAAGTACTCTGACTTCCTCTTCCGAAAAATAAGGGGATTGTATCGTAAAATCTTCGATTCTTCCCTTCCGGGCCTGATAACTGATTCGTATTTTTTCTCCTTGGAAAATGCCTTCCTTCTCAAAAGAGAAATGGGGGGTTTTTCCAAAGGTCCATTCCCAGGAATGGTATTTCTCCCGGCAAATCCTCTCTACCTCCGCCTTTTCCGCCTCCGTAAGCACCAATTCTTCCGGCTTAGCTCCCATGGACTCCCTTAAAGCTTCCATAAAGCTTTCTATGGGAGGAAGTTCCGTAAAGGGATAGCCTTCCTTTCCTAAGCCTTCCCAGGATTCACTGATATTACAAACCTTGCAGATTGCTGAGGGAGAAGCCTTCGACTGAATGTGAACACTTTTATTCTTGGTGGTAATCTCATCCAAAAGACTTAAGTCCGATGCATATAGCAGGGTACCATGGTGTAAAACCCGTTCTCCGGTGACCTTTTGGGCACTGCCGGAAATCTTCTTTCCTCCTATGGCGATATCGGAGCATCTGTTCTTCTCCGCCATAATCCCAAGCCCTCGTAAAGCATCAATCACCGGAAGGAGAAAATCGTCATACTCTAAAATCTTGTTTCTTTTCTTCATGAGGCTGTAATTCACATTGCCCAAGTCATGATACACCGTACCTCCGCCGCTGCTTCTTCGAACAACCGGAATCCCTCTTTCCTTTAACCGACGCAAGCTTACTTCCTGGCTGATGTTTTGATAACAGCCTACGATAACTGCCGGAGTATTCCGCCAAAGAAGAAAAATATCCTGCTCCGTTCTATTCTGAAAAAGATATTCTTCCAAGGCCTGATTATAGAAGGGGTCCAAGGAGGGATTTATAATTCCAATCATAGGCTCAGCTCTTTCTATTCCGAAAATTCTTTCTATTTTTTCGGAAAAACAGTGAGATTTTTCCTCTACAATGTTCATTATAATCATTATTTATAAAATGTCGATATAATAACGCTAAAATTTATAAATAATAACAGTATTTAAGAGGAAAAATTGTCTATTTTGACTAGTTTTTCCTCTTAAATACTGTTGTATACTTTTATTTTTGTTTAATTATTAACAAATTCGGCTTTTTACAAAAGAAAGCAGAGCTTCTCTATCATTTTCCGAAGGATTCTGCATCACATAATCCAAAGCCTGATGCAAAAGTTCTCCCATAGCCGGCCCGGCTTTCACGCCTATAGAAAGTAAGTCCTTGCCCTTGATTGCCAAATCGGAAAGGGTATAGCAATCCCCCTCCTGCTGAATCTTTTGAAGCCATGAAAGGCGAAGCTTCACCTGTTCCGCCATAGCCTTCCCCGGGGTATTGGAAACATTTTCCAAAAGGAGCGCCTTGGTCTCATAAAAGTCCTGAACCAGTTCAAGTCCATACCGAGAAAGCCGTTTCCGAAGGGCATAGGGAGAATCCGCCTCTTCCAAAGAAAAGAGCTCCACAAAGGCGGAAGCCTGATCAATACATTCCCGATCCAGTTTCAGCTCTTCTAAAATTTCCTTGGCATATTCCGGCAGGTGCCTTAGCAGAAGGCCCAAGCGCAGATACTTCTTAGCTTTGGCATTTCCTAAAAGAGAAGGAATTCCCCGCTTCTCGATTTCCGAAAAATGCCGTGTCACAAAGTCGGAAAGGCCGGTAGAAAAAAGCAGCTTCACCCGCTCCGGATGAGGGCTACATAAAAGCTTCACCAGCTCCACCGCAATCCGTTCCTTGGAAACCTTTCCGAGGTTTTCCCGAAGAGCCAGCATGGCCTGAAGGCAGTCCGCTTCTATCTGAAAATCCAGCTGGGCGGAAAAACGAATTCCCCGCATCATACGAAGGGCATCCTCCGTAAAACGTTCCTCTGCCCTTCCCACGGTGCGAATCCTTTTATTTTCCAGGTCTTCTTGTCCATGATAACAGTCAATGATGCCACGGTCCATGTGGTAAGCCATGGCATTGATGGTAAAATCCCTTCTGGCCAGATCCTCTTCCAGACTTCCGGTAAAGGACACTGTCTTAGGGTGCCGCCCATCCTCGTAAATGCCGTCTACCCGGTAGGTAGTTACCTCAAAGGCTCTGTCTCCCTCTCCGGCTTCCTGGGCGCTAAGCAGAACCGTCACGGTGCCATGCTCGATTCCCGTATCAATGGTACGCAAAAAAAGGGATTTTACGACCTCCGGTTTGGCGGAAGTCGTAATATCCCAATCTTCAGGTTCTCGTCCCAAAAGGGCGTCCCGAACACATCCTCCGACAGCGTAGGCTTCGTAACCAGCCTGCTCAATCTGTCGAATAATGAGTTCTACCCCTTTGGGAACGGTGATTTGTATTGCTTTCGGATCTTTCATCCATTTTCCTTTTTTAATAAGCTCTTCCCCAGTAAACCATCTTTGTAGCAGGCTTTCCGCATACCACGCAGGTATCGGCAATCTTTTCCTGCTTTGCAGGAATGCAACGGGAAGTGATACCGGAATACTCCTTAAGCTTCTCCTCGCACTCTCTGCAACCGCACCACATCGCGCGAACAAATCCGGGCTTCTTATCCAGGGAGGCTACCAATTCATCCAAGCTCTTGGCATCAGTGGTTCTTTCCTTCTGGAAAGTTAATGCTCTATTATACATATCCTTCTGAATCTGCTCCAAAAGCTTCTTGCTTTCTTCCACAAGATTCTCAAAGGATACCACAATCTTCTCTCTGGTGTCTCTTCTTACCAGTACTACCTGTCCCGCTTCGATATCCTTCGGTCCGATTTCCAGACGAAGAGGAATTCCTCTTACTTCACTGTCTGCAAACTTAAATCCGGGAGTCTTATCGGAATCATCCACCTTCACCCGAAGTCCTGCATCCTTTAAGCTGTTCATCAAATCAAAGGCCTTGTCCAGTACCCCTTCCTTATTCTGCTGGATAGGAATGATATTTACCTGTACAGGAGCAATACGAGGAGGAAGAACCAATCCGGAATCATCCCCGTGAACCATGATTAAAGCACCGATGGTTCTTGTGGTGATACCCCAGGAGGTCTGGTGTACCGGCTCAACGGTATTGTTCTTGCTTAAATACTGCACCTGGAATGCCTTGGCAAAGCCGTCTCCGAAGTTGTGGGAGGTAGCACACTGCAAGGCCTGTCCGTCATGCATCAAAGCCTCTACCGTATAGGTAGCAATCGCACCGGCAAACTTCTCCTTATCGGTCTTACGACCCTTCACTACAGGAATCGCCAGTTCATTTTCCAAAACATCCGCATAGATGTCCAGCATTAAAAGGGTTCTCTCTTCCGCTTCCTCTGCCGTAGCGTGAACGGTATGTCCCTCCTGCCATAAGAACTCTCTGGTTCTTAAGAAAGGTCTGGTGGTCTTCTCCCAACGAACTACGGAACACCACTGGTTCAGAAGCTGAGGAAGGTCACGATAGGACTTTACCACCTTGGAATAGTAGTCACAGAAAAGTACCTCGGAGGTAGGACGTACACAAAGTCTTTCCTCCAGTCTCTTGGAACCGCCGGAGGTAACCCATGCTACTTCCGGGGCAAAACCTTCCACATGCTCACTCTCTTTTTCTAATAAGGACTGGGGGATTAAAAGCGGCATAGAACAGTTTTGTACACCTGTAGCTTTAAAACGGGAATCCAGAGCCGCCATGATATTCTCCCAGATAGCATAGCCTGCAGGTCGAATAACCATGAAGCCCTTTACAGAAGAATAATCTGTAAGCTCCGCTTTCTTTACTACGTCCGTATACCACTGCGCAAAGTCTTCCTCACGGGAAGTAATTTGCTCTACTAATTTCTTGTCTGCCATAACTGTTTCCCCCTTTTTGGATATTGTTAAAAAACTATCCTTTGATTTTACATGATGAATTTTGGATTTGCAATCTTTATTCCCTATAAAATATTTTATCTATAGAGATACGCTCTAATGCAGAATGGGTCTGTAAGAGGGGTATGCGCCCGCCAGCCTCGCTCCGCGTCGTGAAAGACTGTATTCATATTAATTAATGAGACGCTTTAATGCAGAATGGGTCTGTATTCGGGGCACGCTCCCGCTAACCTCGCCTTCGTAACAGTACTAACTTCAAGCTTCGCTTTAGCTCGCTTTCAGTAAGTACTGACGGGCTCAGATTACCCCTCTTACAGACCCATTCTGCAATCGCTTCATTTATTGATTTCTACAGTCCTTCACTTCGCCGGCTTTCGGCAAGTATCGGGCTCAGATTGCCCCTCTTACAGCCCCATTCTGCAATCGCTTCAACTATTGATTCTTACAGTCCTTCACTTCGCCGGCTTTCGGCAAGCTCTGCAAAATCAAATCAGCTCATTTCCAAATCTACATTACTGAATTTACTTTAAGATAAATCCATGCTTAACAGGATCTTCTTCATCAATCACAAAGTGGTTGAAGCCGGTAATCCATGCGGAACCGGTAATCTGAGGAATAACCGCATCGTAATCTCCCACCTTGGTGGTTCCTACGATTTCTCCCTCGAAGATGGTGCCCAGGATGGACTCATAGAAGAACTTATCTCCCTGCTTTAACTCACCCTTTGCGAAAAGAGTAGCCAGCTTTGCACTGGTTCCTGTTCCACAAGGAGAACGGTCTACCTGTCCCTGTCCGAATACTACGCAGTTCTTTAAGGTCGCGCCCTTGGTCTCTGTTGTAGACCACCATTCTACTAAGTCTACGGTATGGATATGGGAAAGCAATGGATGCTGTACAGGAATCTCCTTGTTGATGATGTCTCTTAGCTGGATTCCCAAAGCGTTCAGCTTATCTGCATTTTCCGGCTTAATCTCTACACCGATCTGGTCCACCTTCACGATAGCGAAGAAGGATCCGCCGAAGGAAATATCAAACTTAATCTTGCCGTAACCCGGAAGCTCTACCTCCTGATCTCTCTTGTATAAGAAAGCGGGAACGTTCTGGAAGCTTACCTTCTTAGCCTTGCCGTCCACAACGGTAACTTCACCGTGGATAATTCCTGCAGGAGCCTCCTGTACAATCTTGGTAATCGGCTCTGTTACAGGAACGATACCGGTCTCTACTGCAACGGTCATAGCACCGATGGTTCCATGTCCGCACATGTTCAGGTATCCGCCGCCATCCATAAAGATAATACCGTAATCGGCCTCATCCACTGTAGGCTGTGTCAAAATGGAACCGAACATATCGTTATGTCCTCTCGGTTCCAACATAATAGCGGTACGAAGATAATCCATATTGTCCTCAAGCCACTGCTTCTTCTCAGGCATAGTCTTTCCGGGGATTTTAGGGACTCCACCTACTACGATTCTGGTAGCCTCACCGGCTGTGTGGGAATCAACTGCGTGAATACTCTTGCTGAATTTCATGATGCTTACCTCCATGGTTTATTTTTATAAAGGAAAAGTCGCCCCATAAGACGACTTTTCCGATTCTTAACAAGTAATGGTTCAATCCTGCGTCATCTTCTGTGTTCTTTATGCCGCCTGCTTCTTTTCCTTGCTTAAGGAATAGAACATGGTTGCTGCGGTGTAGAACATAACGCAGATAACGATAATCTTTAAAATGTGAGAGGGTAATCCTAATGCTACTCTGGTTGCTACAAATACACCCAAAGAGCCGAAAATGGTTCCCCACAAAGCTACCTTTCTATTGTAGCTGCCTTCCTTTACGAAACGAACGGAAGCAACCGGCATAAGGTATGCGCAGGATCCCATCATGATGGGGAAGGCAACCTTCGGGTCCATGCCCAATACGCAAACCAGGGCAAGACAAGGTGCATATAAGCCAACTCCGGCAGTCATAACTGCGCCTAAGATGAAGTTAATTACGATAGCAACAATAAGTTTTATTCCGCTGAGTCCGATGGCTGTTCCTTCTACAGGGATAACATTCGCCACCTGTAAAATGATGACGAAACCGATTACTACCATGGCAACACCCATAACCAGCTGAATCATCTGCTTGGAAAGCTTGGAAATAATTCCTGCACCAATCCATGCACCGACCATAGCCGCAAGTATCATGGTAACCAATGTGATAGGCTCTACTTCCACTCCCTGAATAAAGAGGAAGGCCTCCATAACGACAGGAATAGTACAAGCTACATTCAAGGTGCCGGGAATCAGCTTGTCATCCACCTGCTTTAAGCCCTTGTAAAGGGAAGCGCCCGGAGCGAAGGATCCGATACCGAATACGTCGAAGAAGTTAATTCCAAAACCGATAGCACTGCTAACCGCGGTATTGCTTTCCTTCTCCATGCTATCCTTATGCGCCAGTAAATCCTTTACAAATGCGACTAAAAAAATAAGCGCTAAAATGCCCAGTATCACGAGCAAGCCTACAGTAACCATTTGTTGAGCATTCATATCTTTCTCTCCCCCTTGCAAAATCTTTCACAAAAGAGACTCCTGCCGTTCTCATTCATTGTGAAATAATTCCCAATTGTTCTGTTCCTCATTTTAAGACGAAAATGCTACTTCGTCAATTCCTATTGAGAAGCGGTATAAGCAAAAATTTTTTAAAAACTTTTATAATTTTTATAAAAAATTTTATTCTTAACGAGTATCGCACGCGTAGTGTGCGATATCTCGTTTGTTCTTATCTTCGATAAGCCCGTTTCACATAGTCCAATCTGGCGCTGAGATTCTCCAGCATGGCATCCAGCACAGTTAAAGCCGTCATGGCTTCCACCACCACATTGGCCCGCTCCACCACCGTAGGATCGTGACGTCCCTTGATGGCGATGGTAATTTCTTCTCCCGCTTCATTTACCGTTTGCTGGGGCTTGGAAATGGAAGGTGTGGGCTTAAAGCCGGCTCTGATGCGAATGGTGCTTCCGTCACTCATTCCCCCCAGAATACCGCCGCTATGGTTGCTGCCCTTTTTCAATTTTCCCTCGAAGGAAGTAGTTCCTTCTAGCAAGGAATGAGGACAACTATCCTTCCCTGCCGCATCCCGCTCTTTCTCTTTTGATTCGTAATCTTTCTCTTCCTTAAGGAAAAATGCATCATTGTTCTCGGAGCCAAGGCTCTTGGACACTTCGATGCCGTCTCCGATTTCCACCGACTTTACCGCACCGATGGACATCACGGCCTTTGCCAGGGAGGCATCCAGCTTATCAAAAACCGGTTCCCCGATGCCGGCAGGAAGTCCTTCCACCAGACATTCCACCACTCCTCCGGCAGAATCCCCCTGCTCCCTTAAGGAGAGAATCTTCTGTTCCGCCAAAAGCTCCGCCTTCTGCCGATCTTCTGTCAGGGAAATGCCGGCAAGCTCGATGACCTTGGCCCGGACGGAAACCCCCAGCTCTAATAGCATTTTCTTGGCAATGGCTCCCGCCGCCACTCTGGCAATGGTTTCCCTTCCGGAGGAACGACCTCCCCCCCGATAATCCCGAAAACCGTATTTGGCAAAAAAGCCGTAATCCGCATGGCCCGGGCGAAAGGCATGGGCAATTTCTCCGTAATCCTTGGAGCGCTGATCCTCGTTCCACACGACCATGGCAATAGGAGTACCGGTGGTTTTTCCCTCAAAAATACCGGAAAGAATCTCTACCTTGTCCCCTTCCCTCCTCTGAGTCATCTTCAGATTCTTCCCCGGACGGCGCCGTTCCAGCATTTCCTGAATATCCTCTTCCGACAGGGAAAGCCCTGCGGGGCAGCCGTCTACAACCACCCCCAGGGCCTTACCGTGGGATTCACCAAAGGTACTGATATGAAATATTTTTCCAAACTGACTTCCCGCCATTCCTTACCCCCGACACTCTACCATACAGATGCTGTTTGGTTCATCCACTTCCAGCTCTCTTGCACACATGGTTAAAAGTCCCTGCTCATAATCAATGTTGAAAAAGGTAATGGTACCGCTTTCATTGTTGGCTACCGCAAGGTGCTTTTCATCCGGGAAAATGCAGAAATCCTTAGGATATTCACCGGCAATAGGAAGGCTTCCCTTCATGGTTAAAAGCCCTGTCTCTTTATCTCTGTCATAGATGGTGATGGTATTAATTCCCGCATTGGACACAAAAAGATGAGAAGCATCCGGATCCGGAGAAAAACGCATCTGGCAAGCGGCAATTAAGGGGTTGTTTTCCTTATCGTTATGGGTGGAAATGGTCTGCAGCTTCTCCAGCTTCACCTCCGAGTCCTTCTCTCCCTCGGAAAAATGATACACATCCACCACATTTTTCAATTCATACAAAAGATAGAGGTAATTCCTGTCCGGGCAGAAACGGAAATGTCTTGGGCCGGATTGCAGTTCGCAGCGCAAAGTATCCACCTGTCGCATCTTCCGATCTGCCTTGTCGAAACGAAATATTTTCACCTGATCTATTCCTAAATCCGCCACCAAAATGAACTTCTGGTCATCCGTCATACGGGAGCAGGAAACATGGGGGCGGAAGGTACGCTCCGCCACAGAACCGATACCCTGGTCATAAACGCCGTCCACAATCGGGCCTACAGAACCATCCGCTTCCAAAGACAGCAGGGTGGACTTTCCGTCATGGTAGCCGGACACCATCAAGTACTCCCCCTTCTTGTCTACGGCAAGGTGGCAGCCGCGCATTCCGCGGATATTTCTGGTATTTAACTTACTCAGGTTTCCGTTATCCAGAATACGAAAGGAAACAATTCCCTCATCCGCAATGGAATAAAGGGTTCTTTTATCGGGAGAAACCGCCACGTAGGAGGAGTTGTTTACCTCCACCTCTGTTCTTTTTTCAAATCTTCCCTTTTCCATATCCACATCACAGATGGTTATGCCCTTGGCAGAGCCGGTATATGAATAAGAACCGATATATGCTACATATTTTGAGCGCATTTTTCTTCCCCCTTTTACCTTTTTGCTACACGTAAGCGACTTTTTTTGCTACACGCAGCCGACTTTTTGCTACACGTAGCCGATTTTCCTGCTACACGCAAGCGACTTTCTTGCTACACCCGGCCGCTTTCTTCCTGCAAAGAATTCCGCCGTTTCTAAACTCCCCTATTTTAGCAAAAAATTTTCCGAATAAAAAGCTTTTCTAAAATTTCTAAAAATAGAAAAATCCCCTCCCTATGGACTGTCTCCATAAAGAGGGGTTCTATCAGATCTTTTTTTCAAATAGGGTTTGGATACTTTGATCTTTTTCAAATAGGGGTTAGGAAACTTTGATCTTCTTCCACCGGTCGTTGTACTTGGCTTCGTCCTGTTCTCCCAAATAGCTGAAGACCTCTCCCTTTTTCAAAACCTCCGCCATATCCGGAAATACCGCCTTATTTTCCGTGTATTCCGGCGGCAGAAGCTTCAAGGCGCCTACGTTTGGGGTGGTATAGGTAATGTACTCGAAATTCTTCGCCGCAATATCCGGACGGCAGAGGAAATTAATCCATTTTTCCGCATTTTCCTTATGCTTGGCGTTCTTGGGAATTACCCAACCGTCTACCCACAGGTTGGTGCCTTCCTCCGGAATCACATAGTCCACTTCCACGTCCGTGCCTTCCAGCTCTCCCTGCACATAAAGGATTTCTCCGGAGTAAATGACGCCTACCGCCGCCTCTTCTCCGATCATCTTGTCTCTGACCTGATCCACCACATAAGCCTGTACCAAGGGCTTCTGGGCAATCAAATCCTTCATGGCCTCATCCAACTCCTTGTCATCCACGGTGTTCATGGAGTGGCCTTCCTTCTTCAACGCCACCATAAAGGCATCCCGTACGGAATCCTGCATCAGGATTTCTCCCTTCAGCTTCGGATTCCAAAGATCCGCCCATTTGGTGGGGTAGGGCACGCCCAGCTCATCCAGCATTCTTTTGTTATAAAGAATCCCTACGGTTCCCGTGGTATAGGGCACCATGTAACGATTCCCCGGATCGAACTCCGCACACATTTCCATATATTCTTTTCCGATTTCCTTGATATTGGGAATGTTCTTAAAGTCGATTTCCGCCAAAAGATGGTTCTGCATCATCTTCTCAATCATGTAATCCGAGGGGCAAACCGCATCATACAGCACTCCCCCCGCCTCGATGACGGGATACATTTCCTCGTTGGTTTCAAACATATCGTAAACCACTTTGATGCCGGTTTCCTGCTGAAATTCCGTAATCACCTCCGGGTCGATATACTCTCCCCAGTTATAGACATTGACCACATTGTCCGTCTTCCCTTGGCTCTCTCCCTCCGGACTCTCTGTGGACTCCGCCTCCTTCGGTCCGCAGGAGGACAAAAGCAGGGCGCTGAAAAGAAGCATTAAGCCTGCTGCCAGAGGCAGAAATAGCTTTCTTAGCTTTTTTTGTGCGGCCTTACTTACAAGCTTTCCTGCACGCTCTCCCGAGTTGCTCCAAAGATTCTTTTCAAAATTCTTTTCAATATTATTTCTCATGCCTTTTCCTCCTTTCTTCCCATAAAGCTCGGGGCAAAATTAGCGATTAAAAGGATGATAAAGACCGTAACGAAAATCAAAGTGGAAAGGGCATACATACTGGGGTTGATTCCCTTTCTGACCTCCGCATAGACCAGGGTGGAAATGGTATTGATTCCCGCACCTCTGGTAAAGTGGGTAATGATAAAGTCATCCAGACTCATGGTAAATGCCAGCAAAAATCCGGACAAAACTCCCGGCATAATGTCCGGAAGCACCACCTTGAAAAAGGCATAAAGGGGCTTTGCCCCCAGGTCCAATGCCGCCTCATAGCTGACCTCCGAGCTCTGCCGAAGCTTGGGCAACACGGATAAAAGCACATAGGGCAGGTTAAAGGTAATGTGGGAAATCAAAATGGTCTGAAAGCCCAGGCTGATTTTAAAAGCGATAAAGCAAAGCATCAAAGAGATACCGGTTACGATATCCGCGTTCAGCATAGGCACATTGCTGACACCGATAATCAGACTTCTGGGAAGCACCTTCATTTTCCGAAGAGCCACCGCCGCCATGGTGCCCAAAATGGTGGCAATCAGGGCGGACAAAAAGGCAATCACAAGGGTGTTTTGCAAAGCCTGCATAATGTCCTCGTTTTGAAACATTTCCACATACCAGCGAAGACTGAAGCCGGTAAAATGGGCTCTGCTCTTTCCCGCATTAAAGGACAGGGCGGTAAGCATAAAGATGGGTGCATAGAGAAAAAGCACCACCAAACCCAGATAGGCATTTTCCAAAAAACGAACAGATTTCTTTTGCATTAGAAAATCGCCCCCTCTCCGTTGTCATAGCGGGACAGTATGGCCATGGAAGCGATGATGAAGACCATCAGAATCATGGACAGTCCCGAGCCCACGTTCCAGTTGGAATTGACCGTAAATTCCTGCTCGATGACATTTCCGATAAGGAAAATCTTGCCGCCTCCAAGAATGTTGGAAATGGCGAAGGTGGTGAGAGCCGGCACAAAAACCATGGTCACGCCGGACACAATGCCGGGAATGGACAGGGGCAAAATCACCCGAAAGAGGGTGGTGAAAAAACTGGCCCCAAGGTCATAAGCGGCATTGATGGTATTGTCATCGATTTTGCTTAAGGTGTTGTAGATAGGCAAAATCATAAAGGGCAGGAAGTCGTAAACCATCCCCAAAATAATGGCATAGGGAGTGTTGATTAGGTTCTGGGTAGGCAGGTGAAGCGCCAGCAAAAGCTCATTCAGCACGCCCTTTCGCTCCAAAAGAGTCTGCCATGCCAGAATTCTAAGTAGAGAGTTCATCCACATGGGCAGGATAAAGATAAAGGCCACAAAAGAACCCTTTCCCACCTTTTTGTTCCGAAGCGCCATGGCTAGCGGAAAGGCCAAAAAAAAGCATAAAAGGGTACTGCAAAGGGAAAGAAGCACCGCCAGATACAGGGGCTTGTAGTTCTCCCATAAAAAAATCTTTGTTAAATTATCTAAAGTAAATGCACCGGTCTTGTCTGTAAAGGCATAGTACCAAACCAAAAGTAAGGGTATCACAATAAATCCACCCATCCAGATCAGATAGGGGGCGGCCAGAAGCCTTGTTCCTTTATTCTTCAATGCCCAATGCCTCCTCGTCTTCAGACTCGGGCTTATTCATAATTTGAATATTGGAGGGACGTACATAAATTCCCACCTTTTTTCCCGGCTCATGCATTTCCGTGGAGTGTACCAGCCACTCGAAGCCATCCTCCGTGGTACATTCCATCTCGTATATTTCTCCCTTGAAAATGATGTGGGTCATGGTTCCCTTCAGAATCGCACGATCGTCTCCCTCTTCCAGGATTTCCACGTCCTCCGGACGAATCACCACATCCACAGGGGTGTTTTTTCCAAATCCCTCATCTATACAAGGGAAGTTGGCACCAAAAATACGCACCAAACGGTCCTCCAGCATGATGCCGGGGACGATGTTGGAGTCTCCGATAAAGTCAGCTACAAATGCATTTTCCGGTTCGTTATAGATTTGTTCCGGGCTTCCTGCTTGTTGAATATAACCCTGATTCATTACCACCACATAATCCGACATGGTCAAGGCCTCTTCCTGATCATGGGTGACATATATAAAGGTAATGCCCAATTCATTTTTCAAACGGATAAGCTCATATTGCATCTCCTGCCTAAGCTTTAAGTCTAAAGCCCCCAGGGGTTCGTCCAATAAAAGTACTCTGGGTTCATTCACTATGGCTCTGGCAATGGCGATTCTCTGTTGCTGTCCTCCCGATAGGGAATTGACAGATCGTTTTTCATACCCTTGCAGATTCACCAGCTTTAAGGCGTATTGAATCTTCTCTCGAATATAGCTTTCCGACATCTTCTTAATCCGAAGACCGAAGGCAATATTCTCTGCAATATTCATGTGGGGAAACAGGGCGTACTTCTGGAATACCGTATTCAGCTGCCGCTTGTTGGCCGGCAATCCTGTGATATCCTGTCCGTCAAATAAAACCTGTCCCTTGTCCGGCTGGGTAAAGCCTCCGATAATCCGTAATGTGGTGGTCTTTCCACATCCGGAGGGTCCCAGTAAGGTCACAAAGCTGTTCTCCCGAATAGATAAATTCAAATCATCTAAGATCAGCTCTCCGTCAAATGTCTTGGTAATTCCTTTTAAATCAATCAGCGTTTTTTCCAACTCATAAAAACCCCCTTCTTAGTATTTTGCCCTTTTCTTTTTTTCCCAAAAAAGAGCAACGTGTTCATTGTATCAAAAATGAACGCAAATACAAGAAATTTACGAAGGAAATTTATTTTACGAAGGAAATTTATTTTAGGACTCGGACTCCATTTCATACAAGGTTACATAACCGCTCTTTGGCTTTGCCGGCTTTTTCTCAGATCCGGAAGCGCCCTCTGCAGGGAGCGGAATCTTTACAGTTTCTCCCGCCTCGGTGGAAGAACCCGATAGTGCCTCCGAAGAAAACAGCGGGGCGGTTTCCTGTCCTCTATAGTTGTCCTCCGGCATCAAAAGCTTAGCGGTAGCCTCTCCCTCCTGCTTCCAGGGAGCCTGCTCCGCCATTCTTCTCTTTTCTTCCTGCTTTTCTTCAGAACGCTTCCGAAGAAATTCCATATCGATTTTTCCCTGTAGGGAGAAGCCTTTTTTCTTTTGTTCCTCTCTCTTCCTTCTCAGGATTTGAATGTTCTTCTTCTGGCGACTTCCGCTTAAGTACAGGAAGACTCCGGGAATCCGAAAGAGTATGAAAAGAAGAATGCTGCAAAAAAGAAAGACAAAGCCCAGTATAAAAAACAGGCCGGAATATTGATCCACCGCTAACCATTTCATCCCTTATCTTCCTCCTGTGAAAAGACATTCTGAACGGCAATCTTCGCATCCATCAAGGTCTCCTCCAACGTTTTCTTCTTCTCCTCCGTAAGCTCACTGTTCACACTGATTTTCGGAAGCAGCATCTCTATACGAAGTAATGCATCCTCCATGGCGGAACGAGTCACCTGATCCGCCCGCATCTTTCCGGCATACTGCTCGATGCTTTCCGCCATAAACTCCAGAAGCTCCAGACGAACCATTTCTCCCTCTTCTTCCTTTACCGCAACCTCCTGAAAGAGGGTTTGGAAATCTTCAAAGAGGGTTTTATACATGCCCTGATCGCTGGCCTCCACGATATTGGTGGCAATATCCCGATAGAAGCTTCCGATTCTTTCGTACACTAAGGCAATGCTCTTCTTGGAATCCCCATCCTCCAGATATTCCAAGGCATTGGCAAACCAGGGCGCTGCACTTTTCGCCCGCTCCATCCGTCCCGCATTGTCCTCCCCTTCATAGTAATACCAGAAGGCCTTTCCCAGCTGGAAGCAAATGTCTCCGTACTCCTCGGGATGCTTTAAAAGAGCCGCTCTGTTTTTCCGAATCAGCTCCTCCAGAGTTCCCGCCTCTTCCCGGCTAAAGACCTGATCCGACTTGGCAGACTGAATCAAGCCCAGATAAGCCTCCTCTCTGCCCTCCATATCCGGCATATTGGCGGCTTCCAGATAAGTCTTTTCCTTCTCCGCACCGTCCTGCTGCTCCTCCGCATTTTGCAGGAGCATGGTATAGCGCTCCTCCTTCTGGCTCTGGGAAGAGAGGAGGAAGCTGAAGCCCAGAGCAAAACAGATGCCGGACAGGAACAGGGTGAAAAGAAAGAGATGAAACTTTCCTCTCTGCTTCTTATAATAGCGCTCATCACTTTCTTCCACGTGGGAAATGGCGTAGAGAAACTCCTCCGCATTCTGATAGCGCTGCTCCGGATCCTTCTCCGTAGCGCAGAGCAAAATGTTTTCCAAACCCTGAGAAAGATTGGGGTTAATGCTTCGAATGGGCTTGATTTCATAGGGAGGAAGGGAAGGATTATGCCCGGTTAAAAGATGATACAGGGTGGCTCCCAAGCCGTAAATGTCTGTCCTTTCATCGGTTTGTCCCAAGCCCCCGAACTGCTCCGGCGCCGCATAGCCCACAGTACCAAGGCATGCGGTATCCTCGGTTTTATCCGCCTTAAATTCTCTGGCGGTTCCAAAGTCGATGAGGGAAAGATTGCCGTCCGGCTTCAGGATAATGTTGGCAGGCTTCATATCCCGGTAAATAATCGGCGGAGTCTGGGCATGCAAATAGGACAAAACATCCAAAAGCTGTTTTGCCCATTCAATCACATAGTCCTCCGGAAGACTTCCCTGCTCCTCCAAAAGCACTCTAAGAGAGTTTCCCTCCACATAGTCCATGACAATGAGGAACACATCCTCTTCCTCAATCACGTCTACAATGGTGGGAAGGTTCGGATGGCGGAGGCGTTTCAAAAGGTCCGTTTCCACAATCAAGCTTTGCTTCACCGCTTCAAAGTCCATTACGCCGGACTTTCGCACTTCTTTAACCGCCCAGGTTTTGTTGGCCTTCTCGTTGATGGCCATATAAACCGTACTCATTCCGCCATGACCGATTTCACTCAGTATTTTATATTTTCCGTCTAAAACGGAACCGATTTTCAGCATAGTTTAACTAAACTTCCTCAAAGACTAGATGGTACTGATGGCTATTGCCGTAAGGTTATCCCGTTCCTGTCGTTCCAGATTCCAGCGCAGTAAAATCTTTAAAGCGCCCTCCAAATCCTCCAAAGACTCTCTTCTGTTCCGCTGGAGAACCTGATAGAGCTCCTCTCCCGAAACCTCATGGCGAAAGCCGTCCGAACAAAGCAGATAGGTCGCCTTTGGCTCCGGTGCACCGAAGAAGAAATCCGGATAAATCTGATCCGATGCCCCGATGCATTGCAGGAGAATGTTTCGCCGGGAATCCTTTTCCGCATCGTAGGCGGAAAGCTTTCCCAGATCCACCTCCCGCTGCACCACAGTATGATCCCTTGTAAGCTGTCGGATTCCCGCTTCCAAAGCATAGGCGCGGGAATCCCCGATATTCATAATATAGTATCGCTCCTCCGTCATCAAGAGGACCGTAAGGGTGGTGCCCAGAGAGATGCCCCGTTCCCTGCCGTAGGCATGAAGATAGTGGTTGCAGCGGTTTACCAGCTCCGTCCATTCTCTCCGTATTTCCGCATCGACAAATTCTCCCAGGGAATAGTCCGGTAAATGCTCCTTTCCCCAGGCCTTAAAGGCCTCCACCACGGTTTTGCTGGCGAACTCTCCCTGTTGCAAACCGCCCATGCCATCGCAAAGAATGGCAAAAACTATATTTCCCCGCTCCGTTCTTCCCTGTTCGAAGAAATAATAGTCCTGGTTGACTTCCTTGACATTTCCCACTGAAGAAACTGCCATGGTGACAAAGTCCATCTCCACTCCTTTCCGTCTATCTTCTTCCCTTTAATCTTCTCCGCTTAAGCTCCTGCAAAAGGCTTGGGCCGTTGACCACGCAGGACAGTCCCATTAAGCCTGCCACAGTAGCGATGGCGGCATTTCTGGCAAAGTTTTTCTGAGAAATAAGACGAAGCAAAGGATTGTTGGTAATCACGAAGTCGGAAACTTCCTTTCGGCTTTCATTGCCGGCTGCATCTCTTGCTACCACCAAAAGCTTATGTCGTTTTCCCTTTTCTCCGGAAATCTGCAAGGGGAAGCTGTCCTTTGCAACCGCTTCCTGCAAGCTCTTGTCCTTCCAGCTTAGTTCTTCCGTTCCATCCACGATGGCATCCACCTGCTCCAGCCACAGGTTATCCTGTACGGATAAATCCAGATCCAGGGAATCACCACGGTATACCCCCTGATTGTCCACATTGGAAAGCAGGATTCTGGGGGGTGTTCTGTCGATACCGAAGCGAAGCTCTGCCCCTCTTTCGGTCTGTTCCGTGCTGGCAAGGTTTCCTGCCTTATCCTGAGAGGAAATCTGCAAATGATACAGACCTTCCTTATCAAAGTTATCCTTCTTAATCAGATAATCTCCCCGATACCATTTTCCGTTTCCGCCGGAGCGAGTAGTCTGATACTCCGCCCCCTCGGAAAGGGCATGCTTTTCCTCATTTCTGTATAAGGTCAAAGCAGAAGACAAGACCTCATCCGCATTGATTTCGGAAATCAGAATCTCTTCTCCTTCTTTCTGGTAGGTACCCTGCAGTGCCTTCGCCCTGTCGGACAGAAGATAGGTGGAACCGAAACGATTTACGGAGAACCAAAGCTCTTCCGTAGTTTCATTTCCCGCCATGTCCACAATCTTTGCGGAAAGCCGGTACACATCGTCCGTATCCGGCTCCTCCGGGAAGTTTTGGAAGGAAAGATTTCCCTCTTCTCCCCCTGCGAAGCTTTGGTAAACAATGCCCTCTTTCTCCTCTTCCTTCTGCTTAGGAGACTCGGTTTCCTCCATAGACTTCTGCATAGGAAGATTTAAGGCATCCGTTCTGGCTATGGAAATGCTGCCGCCCTGCTGAGAAGACAGCTCATGCTCTCCATGTACCTCTCCTATAAGCTTCAAAGACAAAGCATCCTGATCCAGATAGCGATCCCCATAAGAAATCTTGGGACTTACCTCTCCCTTATTGGCGGACTCGTTCAAAATATCACTAATAGTCAGACTGGGAGCCGTTCTGTCAATGACAAAATGATCCTCCGGATAAGCCAGGGCCTCATTTCCCGCCAAATCCTTCACCCGGATGTTGAACTGATAGTCTCCGTCCTCTTCATAGGAAATGCTTGCCTGATGATGAAGCTCGGAAACGCCCCGACCTTCACCACCGCTAAAGGAAGACAGGGCACTGCCATGTCCCTCTCTGCCGCCATCCTTCAACACGGAATAATCCACCAGATCCGAACGGAAATTTTTCTCCTCAATGGAAATCTCCGCCCTTCTTCCTTCCTTGTAATAAAACTCATGGTTCGCGGTATTGTTGTCATAGCTTACGCTAAGAACAGGGGCAGTTTTATCCACGGTGAAATCCAAGGCCGCCTGAGTACCCTCCGCATAGCTTAGCTCTTCCATGGCATTTCCGGCCAAATCCTCTCCGGTGATGGAAAGCTGATAATCTCCGTCCTTATTAAAGTAAATACGGCTTTCCCATCTGGTGCTGTCTCCGCTTCCGGAAACCTTTTGGAAGGAATCCCTTTCCACCTCCAAAAGCTTGGTACCCTTTCCTTCCGCCGGATCTGTAATCAAAATCTTGAAGGCATCCTCTGAGAAGTTTCTTTCCTCTACCGTAATGGTAGCCGTTCGATTTTCTTTAAAATAAAACTCATTTTCCACACGATTGTTGTCGAAAGATAATGTGACCCTTGGTTTTGTAATATCAATGCTAAGACGCTCTTCCTTTACCGTTTGGTTTCCTGCATTGTCCACTGCCTTGATTTTCAGTAACACGTCATTACTGTTGTTGTCCTTAGCCAAAATCGTAAGAGCATGAGCATCATCATAGGACTTCTTTAAGTCGTTTAACTGGGGCTCCTCCTTGGAAAAATGATAGAGAGAGCCTGCCTGGGTTTCTATACCGTCTCTGTAAACGGTATAGGTCACATCCTTTAAACCGGCATAGCTGTTTCCGGGGCTGGGCTCCGTTACGGAAATTCCTACCCCCACATCCTTCTTGTAGAGGCCGTTTTTCTCCTCTTCCTTCGGTAAGGTGATATGAATCTCCGGATTCTGCTGGTCTAAAATTACCCCATCAGAGCTTAGATAATACTGATTTCCGGCCATATCCTTCAGATGGACATAGGTAATAAAAGTCTCGTTAGGGGAGACTTCCTTGGACCAGTAACCATTCTGCGCTTCACCGGTAACATTCTTAAAGGCAGAACTTGCCTGCAGGTCTGCAAGACTCATCTTCTCCCTGGTTCGAAGCACTTCCACCAGCCCGATACCGCTAAGGTTATCCTCTGCCTGTAAACGAATAACCTGCTTTTTATTGCTGAATCGACCAAAGCTGATACGATCCAGGAGCTTGGTCCAAAGGGTTCCATCCTTGGAACGATCCCAATCGCCAATCTTTAAGGCACCTGTGGGGGCTTTTCTGTCCACCACAAAATCAAGGGCAGCTTTGGTCTCCCCTGTTTCGATGGGGGCATTTTCATTTCCCGCATAGTCCTTCACCTTTAGGCCAAGATGATAAACACCATCTTCGGTAAACTCTACCAAGCAGGTATACTTATTTCCCTCTTTCGTCCAGTTCGCCGAGTTCTTCAAATATTCTGCATAGTTTCTTGCCGTAGATACCGGGTTCCCCGCCTTGTCCTTTACAGAAAAATCAATCTGAAGAGAAGATAAATCCAAGTGGGCATCCTCAATTTCGATTTTTCCCCTTCTTGCTTCTCTAAAGTATTTTTCATTGGCCAAGCCGTCATTGGATAGGGTAAGCCGAATCTTAGGCGGCGTTTTGTCCACTACCAAGAAATTGGAGGCACTGGCGGTTCTTCCGGAAAAATCTTTGGTATTTACCGTAATCTCATACTGTCCATCCTCTGTGAAATTCAGTTCAGAGGTATGGAGGGTGGAATCGGAAGCCTTTTCCTGCTTCCAGGTAACCGTACGATCATTAAAATGTTTCACGCCTCTTGTTGAAGCCAGAGAACGCGGGTGTAGAATACGCCCCGGAAGGGTACTGGCACTGGCCCTTTCAGAAGAAGACGAAGACTCCACCGCATCCGGAAGAAAATTATAGTTAAGATGAGTATCCCTAGGACTAAAGTTTTCCTCTAAAATCTTCGTGATGAGTTTTACATCCTTTGCAAAATAGCGTACCTGCCCGTTTTCCGGAGAGGGGTCAAAGAAAATCTTGGGATCTGTGTGGTCCACGGTGATGGCCATTTCGCCCTGCTTTGTTAACGCAATCTCTCGATCCGTCTCTTTCTTCCATACCAAAGGATTTCCGGAAGGATCCTTGTAGGCAAAAGAAAAACGATAGTGCCCTTCCTTCTCGAAATTCAATGTCAAATCATGTCGATCACCGGTCTGCATGTATTGTATAAAGGAATCGGATTTATCCTCCAACAGGCTCTTTCTTCCATCGGTCAAGAAGGTGGAATCCTTCTTTAAAGTGAGATGCTCCTTATTCCCCTGTACCCGATAACTGCTTTCTTTGCTTTCTCCATTCCTTTTGCTATAAATCTTCAGAGAAAAATCTTGATCCTCCGTGAAAAAGTTTGTTTCCTCCACTCCAAGACTTAAAGTCCCCTGATTCTGAAAATAAAAATGGTCTCCTACTTCATTATCAGGCGGATTTGCAAAATAAAGTCTAGCCTCCGGATTTTTGCTATCTACAACCAAAAACTTATCGGTTTTACGGGGGGGGCCTTCATTTTTGTTACCGGCATTATCTACAGCGTAATATTCAATTTTCCCCCTAAACTGAGGTTCAAGCTTGATTTTTGCAATGGCTGTATCATCATCCGGTCTACTAAAGTGCTCCCTGTCTGTGTCGCTAAGCTTAATCCAGTCTTCTTCTGTAGTCTGGTTCTCACTATCCTGTCGAAGACAATGATAGTAGATGGCCTCCACCTTGGAACGGGTATCCTTAGCTTTTAGTTCCACTTCCAGCGCATCTTTATAGAAGTCATAGCCCCCAAGGCTTTTGATTCTGGACTCTTTATCCGTCCTGTAGGAAATAGGGAAAATTTCCGGCTTAGTAGTATCAATATTATACTTTTCAAGGCTCTTTCCCTCTTTTAGTCCCGGTCCGATTCCCTCTTTGGTTTTAATGAAGATCTGCTCTCCCTCAAGAGACTCACTGTTTTCTCCCAGATTAAACTCGGTCTTCCAATTTCCAGATCCCCAGGAGTCACTTTTGGAAACAAGATATTTCGCGCCATTGTTCCTTGCGCTAATCTTCACATTACTCTTGTACCAACCTTTAGCATTCTTATCCCCTTCAATATGAAGGTAAGAGGAATAATCCGGATAAACCACTTGGATCTCCGCATAAATCGTTTTTTCCTTATATTGGGCATTATTTTCTGCTGTAGCCGCAACTACAACAGTTCCTCGTTGCCCATCTTGAAAATCAAGTATGCCTTTTTCCTTAAGTTTCGCAATTTCTTTTCCGGCTACCACCTGAAAGCTCGTATTCGTTTTCTGTCCCTTTGTGCGCAAGGGGAAGGAATGCTTTCCTCCGGCATTAGGGTTCTCCTTTCCGTAGTTCACCTTATATTGAAAAAACCTTTGTCCCTCCTTCTCAATAACACCCAGAGCTTCAAAGCCCTTTAAATCAAAAGTAAAATCCTCTTGCTCCCCTTTACCAATGGTAATAGTTAGTCGTGTTTCTGTACCTTGAAATGTAACACCATTGTTCACCCAGTCTTTCACTTTAACTTTAAGAACTGCCGTTCCGGTGCCTTTCACTCGAAGCTTCGTAGAATTCTCAATAGAAATGGCACCATCAGCATTAGAGATTTCTTCATAGAGAACCGTTCCCTTTACATTCTCTCGATTGATTGGATCTATAGACTTATCTTTTTCATAGTTTTCCGACATCCTGTTTTTGCCATTCTGAAATATAAGCTTATCCGACAAAGTCTCTTTAACAGTAAATTGCTGGCTGACTTCCAAAGTCTTATGATTCTCATCCCCCGGAATGCGAGCAATCAAGGTATAGATTCCTCCTGCATTAATCTGTATACCCCCCGGATTCCAAATCCGTTCTTCAGAAGAAGAAGGCCTCACCAGATAATATTCTATATTATTGTCATCCTTACCTTCATCCACATTTGGCTCATAATGCGCACGAACAGCAAGGGGATAAGTTTCCTTATCCCGAATGACTATTTCCTCTATCTGATCAAATGCCAGAGTTCCATCCCACTTTTGTTTCCGTTTCTTGTCCAGCGTAATCTCTACTGTCCCCTCCAAGTCTCTCGGTATTACACCCTCTTCAATATAATACTCTTTAAACGCCTGATTCTCGTCATTGTAGGCTCGAACCTTCATGAAAATGGCGAAATCCTGGGTTAAATAGCGGGAAGGTAGTTTTTGCACTATTTCCCCCATAGCATTTGGCTGCCCGGTATAAAACAAACGGTTTTCAAATTTATCATAACCCGGATAAGAGCCTTCTCCTTTTTCATGGGGAAAATCATCATCTTTCTCCAAGTTCTCATACTCTTGCAGTTTAGTATATTTCTTCCCTCGCTCTGTCCAGGTGTTGCTGGCACTACTCGTCTCTTCCTTTTCAGAAGTAGAGGGGGAGCTTTTCTCTTCTTTATCCAGCAAAGAAGAAGACAGCGTATCTTCTGTCTCCTGTCTTTCCTCTTCACCTTCACTGCCTTTTTTATAAATGGAAAGCTCAACTTGAACTCCTTGGACAGGACTTCCATGATCATCTGTAAATAGAAAGAGAATCTCTTTGTCCTTCTCTTTGACCTTTCCCTCTGCCTTCCATTCCACAGGAAACTGAAATAGTACCTGTAGAATCACAAGGCATAAAGCCACCAGCCTTTTTCCTCGCTGTCCCGAGATAAAGCTTTTCATATATCTACTCCTTTTTGCCTACGCACAAATAACTTCTTTTATTGTTTTTGTACTGCTCCGTTCACAGTCCACCTGCCCTCCTGATCCACGGTAAACCCGTCAGGGGTAGTGGTGTTTCTATAAAGGGCTCCTTCATTTTGTCCCTGTAAATCCAAATAATAGCAGTTTCCGTTAATCCACTGCCAACCGGTAAGCATTCTACCCTTCCATCCGTCAGAGTTTGGAAAAAGATAGTATTTACTGCCGTTCACATCTACCCAGCCTGTAGCCATATAGCCGGAATCTAAGAAATAGTACCAATAGGACTTTCCGTTGTAAGCTTCATAGCCCCAGCTATTCTTCGGATAGCTTCCGTCCGGTCTTTGATACCACCAGCCCTTTTCATCCTGTATCCACTGACCTCCGGATAAGGAACGATCTA
>NZ_DBHIGR010000001.1:40024-53648 GCF_057249185.1 Oribacterium sp. | reverse complement strand
AACTCACCGGAAACAATCTTCTTCTTTATTTCTTCAACTTCTTTAACCACTGCAGGATCAATGTTCTCTGTGCCGGGAGCAAGGTCTACACCTTCATCAGCCAATGTGTAGGTCTTTACGCCGCCCTTGATGTTTCCTTCCACCAATTCCTTGCTTACATCAAATACCGCATTGTCCACTCTCTTCATAGCGGAGGTCAAAATGGTCTCGGGAGCAATGGAGCTCTGGTCACTGTCTACACCGATAGCCCAGATCTTAGCTTCCTTACAAGCATCGATTACGCCCAGTCCGGTTCCGCCGGCTACCTGGAAAATAACGTCAGCCCCATTGGTTACCATGTTGTTTGCTGCGGTCTTTCCTGCTGCAGTATCTGCAAAGGAGTTGGCATTGGCCTGTAAAACCTTGGCATTTGCATTGGCATCCAAAACACCGGCAGTGTAGCCGTATCCGAACTGGTTCATCATGTCGGTAGCCATGCCCAAAACGATACCTACGGTATTCTTCTTGGTGGTCTTTCCTGCAACATATCCTGCAAGATAAGAAACCTGTGCCTGCTCAAACATAAGAGAAGTAACATTGGAAACATCCGCTAAAGAAGCATCATCCACGATGGCAAACTTTACATCCGGGTTGGAAGCGGACTCTGCCTTTAAAGCATCTGCCAAAGCATAACCGATACAAATGATTAAATCATAGTCCTCATCCACAAAGGTCTCGATGTTTGGCTTGTAGTCCGCATCGGTCTTGGACTCCAGATACTTTGCCTCGATACCAAGCTCCTTCTGTGCTCTCTGTAAGCCTTCCCAAGCAGACTGGTTGAAGGAGCCGTCATTTACTCCTCCTACGTCGGTAACAATACCAACCTTCAGGCCCTTTCCGGAAGATGCATCCTTCTTTTCCGCCTTGCTCTCCTCTGCCTTCTCGGAACCGGCTTCAGATGCCTTCTCCGAACCCTGCTCGCTAGCCTTGGCACTTTCCTTCTTCTCTCCGCCGGAAGCACTGCAAGCCGCTAAGCTGAATGCCATGGTCAAAGCCAGGAATGCCGCAAAGATTCTTTTCTTCATTTCTCGTCCTCCTTAGATGAAGTCTTTTCCATCCGCCGTTTTCATCCGACCTCCCCGGCAAATAACAAAAGACTTGTCACATGTACCCTCCCATTATAGAAAAGAAAGAATACAGTGACAAGTCAGTTCCTTTGTTTATTTTGCTTGAAAAAATAGAGAAGATGAACAAAAGCCTATTCCGGAAAATGAGAAAGCAAAAACTCTAAAAAGCCTTTCAGGTTCAGATTTCCTTCCCATAAACGCCCCAGAATATAATTTAGCAGACTGAAACCCACAAAACAGAAGCCGAAAAAGAGGAAGAGGCTTAAGGCGAAAATGCTGTATAAAAAGCAGATTTTCAGAACCTTTCCACTTTGGCCGTACTCTATTTTCAGGGCTGTATAGTCCAGTACAATGCCCAAGGGTATGCCCAAAAGAAACAGAAAGACGGAAAACAGGGGAAATCCTAACAATAAGGAAAAAAAGGAAAGACTTGCTAAAAGGTAGAGCGCCAGTCTTCCCCTGGTAAAGAGGTAAAACAGGTCGGAAAAGCTCCTTCCCTCTGAAAAAAATAAAAGGAGGAAGAAGGGTAAGAGCAAAAAGCTTAAGGCATAGAGCAGGGAAAACTGAAGAGAGGCCGCCGGATTTCCGTTGGAAAGGTATAAGCCGATGAAAAACATCAGAAGCAAGCTGATGGTAAAAAGCAGAGAGGTACTTTTATGCCCTGTCTTTTCCTTCTCCTTCAGCATGGCCTCCTCCGGATCCGCCAAATACTCCCGGATTTCTCCCCGTAAAAGCTTCGGTGCCTGCAAAAATTCCTTGATTGCTCCGGAGGAAGGCAGTGCCGGAGAAAAGAAGGAAGAACGAGCCTCTACAAAGACCGGTATCCCTTTCCTTTCGGAAGCTTCTTCAATAACTACCGATTCTGCCTCTTCCGAAACGTTCAAATTCTCCTGTTCTAAAGCTTCCTTTTCCGAATCCTTCTGACTATCCTGTTCTAAAGCTTCCTCTTCCGAATCCCTCTGATTATCCTGTTCTACAGCGTCCTGCTCTTGTTCCCCATACTCTTCCGAAGCTTCCGGCAGCGTTTCCTCCGCTTCTTTTACACTCTGTTCCTCGAAATTCGGTTCTCCTGTTCTCTTCTGTTTTTCCTGTAAAGCCATTTCCAAAGCCGCAATCCTTGCCTCCAGAGCCTGCTCTCTTTCCTGCCTTTGCCGCTTTTTCTCCGCCTTCTTTTCCGCTTTTTTTGCTAAGCTTTTTTCTTTCTTAGCAAATGCTTCTTCCCCTTCCGGCTTTTCTCCTTTTTTCTTCCCCATTACACCGTAAATCCCTTCTTCCGCTCTTTTCCTAAAACTTCTGTCCCATATTGTAGCCTAGTTCCCTTGTCTTGGGAAGAGCTTCCTCTTCTACCGCCTAATCCCGGATTCCCCTTTCTTCCCTTGACTCAATTTTTTCATTCAAAGGAATAGGGAACAGAAGATTAAGAAGCAAGTTTTCATTCCTTTCGCTTTCAAAACAGCATTTCATCCATTTCAACAAAAATGTGGATAAGTCCTTTGTACATTTTCCCAAAAATGGGATTTTAAGAGGACTTATCCACAAAAATTACACTTTTACACATTGCCAAGCTATTTTTCTGCCTTTTTGCTTTCGATAAATTCAAAAAACAGCGAAAAAAAGTTACGATATTCTTACTTTCCCCATTCCATTTCTTTTAAGAGCAGGCTTTAAGAAAGAAGATTCTGATAATTTCCCAGGAAGCTTTTCATTCTTTCCTGCTCCGAAGAAAAGACCTCCTCCGGACTTCCCTCACAGATTACTTCTCCATCCGCCATAAAAAGGATGCGGTCGGAAATATCTTTGGCAAAGGTCATTTCATGGGTAACAATCACCATGGCCATCTTCTGTCCCTTTAGGGAGCGAATCACGGAAAGCACTTCTCCGGTAAGCTCCGGATCCAGTGCAGAGGTTGGTTCATCAAAAAATAAAATCTTCGGCTCTAAGGCCAGGGCTCTGGCAATGGCCACCCTTTGCTTTTGTCCGCCGGAGAGGGAATAGGGATACTGCTCCGCCTTTTCCAAAAGCCCCATTTGGGAAAGCACTGCTTTAGCTTTCTCTTCCGCTTCTTCCTTTGTTTTTCTCTGCACATGAATCAGGGGATCCATCACATTTTTCACAACCGTCCAATGGGGAAAAAGATTGAAGTTCTGAAACACCAGGCCGAAAAGCTTCTTGGCCTCTTCCTTTTCTTCCTTCGTTGCCTGTTTTTTCTGCCCTTCCGTCAACGAAAAAATCGCCTTTCCGTCGTAGAAAAGCTCTCCTCCCTCCGCCTTTTCCAGGAGGGTGGCAATGCGAAGCAATGTGGACTTTCCTGAACCGGAGGGTCCGATGATGCTGAGTACCTCGCCCTCCTTACAGGACAGGGAAATTCCTTTCAGAATTTCCTCTCCCGAAAATGCCTTTCGGATATTTTTCATTTCTAAAATCGCCATTCCGCTCTCCTATTGATTCCTCAGATGGGCACTCCCACATCTTCTTTTCCATCCAATTCTATTGATAATACGCCATCTTCTTTTCCATCCGTTCCATAATAAAGGCTACCACAAAATTGAAAATGTAGTAAAGCACTCCTGCCATAATCAAGGGGAACATAGAGCTCTGGGAGGAAGACAGGGCCTTGGCCTGGGTAAACATTTCCATCACGGAAATGGAAAAGGCTAAAGAAGTATCCTTTACCAAAGAAATCACCTCGTTGGTAATGGAAGGAAGAATCTTCTTCCAAACCTGGGGAAGGATAATACGGAAGAAACACTGCATTTTGCTGTAACCGAGAATTTCCGCCGCCTCATACTGCCCCCGGTCCATGGATTGAATTCCAGAACGATAGATTTCCGCAAAATATGCCGCATAATTCAGAATAAATCCGATATATACCGCTGTCATGCGGTAACCCGGATGGAGACTTACTTTGAAAATGTAATAGGGGCCGTAATACACCATAAAAAGCTGTAGCATTAAGGGTGTTCCCCGCATAAAGGAAATGTAGATTTTGATGATTCCCGATATCAAGGGGTTTTTATGCATTCTCCCAAAAGCCACCAAAAGACCTAAGGGCAAAGAAAAAAGGAGGGTTATGGCGAAGATTCCCAGACTCACAAGCAATCCTTCTCCCAGCTTCCACAGCACCACTGTCCACTCCATTTTTTCTCCCCTTTTCGTTTTTATTAGTCTTTTTTCTCTACTACTCTATTGATTTAGTCTTATTCTATTGATTTCGTCTTGTTCTATTGATTTCGTCTTTCTCTCTTGATCCATTCACTCTATTGTGTTTGTGAATGTTCCATACTACTCTCTGCAAAACGCCTTTATTTACCGTTTCAAAATTTTGTCTTTCCTATTGTAAAATAAAACCTTCCGTTGTGCCAAACCATTTTTCATTGATTTTATCAATCACGCCTTCTTCCTTCATTTCCAAAAGGGTTTTCTTCACTTTATCCGCAAGCTCGGTATTTCCCTTCTTGAAGCCGATACCGTACTGCTCCTCTGTCAGGCTTTCAGAAAGAACCTTTGCCTTCTTTTTAAAGGTCTTAATCTGGTATTCCGCCACTACGGAATCCATGCAGATGGCATCACAGGCACCGGATTCCAAATCCATCATGGCATTCTGGTAGTCTCCCACCTCGGTGAGGCTGCCGAAGCTATCCTTTAAGCTCTTATTTTCCTCTCGATTTAATGCGGTAAGTCCGGTGGAATCCTTCTGCACCTCTACCGCCTTCCCCTTTAAATCGGATAGACTGCTGATATCGCTGTCCTCTCTTACCACAAAAACCTGCTTATTGGCTAAGTAAGGTCCCACAAAGGTATAGCTGTCCTCACGGCCTTCCATACCGAAGCCGTTCCAGATGCAATCAATGTTTCCGGAATTTAATTCTAAATCCTTGGCATCCCAGTTAATGGGCTTGGGTACAAAGGTCAAATCCAATCTCTTTGCCACTTCCTCTGCCAGCTCCAGGTCATAGCCGGTGTTGTTTCCATCCTCTCCCACAAAGCCCATGGGAGGGAATTCCTGGTCAAAACCCACGGTGAAGCTTCCGTTACTTCCCTCCACCTTGGCTTCTGCCTTTTCTCCTGCCTTCTCGGTACCGGCCTGCTCGCTGCCTGCCTGAGTACTGCCCTCTTCCTTGCTTCCGGAGCTACTTCCGGTAGTACTCTTTCCTCCGCAAGCCACCATTCCCAGTGCCAAAACTCCTGCAGTTGCCATCCATAAAAGATTTCTTCCAAACTTTTTCATACTCTTCTCCCTTTCCTTCTCTATTTTTACTTTGATTTGCTATCATGCTAATACGTTACTATGCTAAAGTGTTTTTGTCAAGATTTTTTTAGAAGATATTACAGAGTTTCCGGCTATACATCCAGGGCAAAGGAGATATCCCACACTGGGAAAGTGGTACTCATTACGCATAAAAAAGGCCTGAAATCGGGAAACTTCCCTTTTTCAGACCTTTTTCCATAAAGCGAAATATATTTCCGCTGCTGTCTATTACTCTTTTGCCTTGGTTTCGATGGTAGCCATTACAGAACTTTCCTCTGTAGAAGCGATAGTCTCTTCCTTCTTCTTGGAATCGTCCTTAGCCTTGGAGGATTCTTTGCTTGCAGAAGACTCCTGCTCCTTTGCAGCCTCTGTCTCGGCTTCGCTTGCCTTGCTCTCCTTGCCCTTGTCGCTGTCCTGCTCCATGATTACGGAAGGCTCTTCATTCTTTACGGTAACCTGAGACTCAACGTATTCCATCACTTTATTACGGATAGCCGCTTCTTCTACCAGCTCCTTACCGTACTGCTCAATCAGCTTCACACGATTGGTCTTTTCTCCGGTTAAGGAAGACTCTGCCTCAGCCAGCTCATCCAATAAAGCATCCGTTACCTTAATGCCCTGATCGTCCGCCAGCTTCCGCATTAAGAAGAGCTGCTTTGCGTAATCCTCCGCTCTGGCATAGGCATCCTCTTTATACTCTGCAACGGTCTTTCCGGACATGTTGATGATATCCGCAACGGACATACCGTAGCTCTTCATCTGTTTAAGAGTTGCATCTAAAAGGTAAGCCTTTGCGTACTCCATAAGCTTCTCGGAAGGCTTAATGGTGGCTTTTTCACTAATCGCCTGAATTGCCTGATCCTGAATGTTGGAGTGGTAGTTAAAGTCTTTTCTGGCCTGAAGCTGCTCACGAACCTGATCACGGTAGCTCTCTACGGTTTCTGCAGTGGTGCCGTCATAATTCTTTACCCATTCATCCGTTAAGGTAGCGGGACGCTTTACTTCATGAATCTTTACCGCGAATTCCGCAGCCTTACCGGCAAGCTCTTCATTGCCATAGTTCTCCGGGAAGGTAACCTTTACGGTAACGTCTTCTCCGGCCTTCTTACCAATCAGCTGATCCTCAAATCCGGGGATAAACTGTCCGGAGCCAAGCTTTAAATCCTGCTTCTCCGCTGTACCGCCGTCAAACTTCTTTCCGTCAATGGAGCCGCTGTAGTCGATATTTACGGTATCTCCTTCCTTGGCTGCATCGTCTACCACGGTAGGATTCTGATCCAGAGTCTGCTGGATGGCATTGTCCACTTCTTCCTGGGTAACATTCTCCAAAGGTGCTACCGTAACGGTGATGCTCTTTAAATCCGGGATTGTGATGCTTCCCATCTCGGAAAGCTTAGGCTCAGCAGGAACCTTCAGAGCTTCCAGCTCTTTAATCTCAGGACTGTCCTCGGTTAAGGTGGAGGAACTTACTTCACTTCCGGAAGCCTTCTCGGATTCCTTAGTCTCTGTCTTCTTGCCGCAGGCTGCTGCCATAATCGCCATAGCCAGAATGGCTGCCGATGCAAATAATTTTCTTTTTCTCATAATACTCCTTAGTTTCTTGGAAAAATTCTTTTCCTGTTTTCGATATTTTTGCTGCCAATGAGTTTACTCTCTATTGAAAGCTAAAAATGCCTTGTAAGTATAATAAACATCCAGCTTAGCTGTCAATTCAAATGGAGCATGCATGGAAAGAACCGCTACCCCTAAATCCACGGTGTCCACATTCATATTGCCCATATACATGGCAATGGTTCCTCCGCCGCCTTCGTCTACCTTACCAAGCTCTCCCACCTGCCAGCAAACCTTGGCATCTTCCATATAGCCGATAACCTTCTGCATGGTTTCTGCGGAAGCATCATTGGAATAGCCCTTTCCTCTGGAACCGGTGTACTTGGTGAGAACCGGACCATGGTTAAAGAAACAGGAGTTCTGCTTCTCATATACATCCGCCCAGGTCGGGTCATAAGCTGCATTTACATCGGAGGAAAGACAGATGGAATTTCTCAGGATATCCCGTACTCTCTCTCCCTCGCACTCCGCCAAATCCTCTACAAAGTGGAGAAGCGCATCGGACTGCATTCCGGTATTTCCGGTGGAGCCGATTTCTTCCTTATCCACCAATGCGGTAAGGGAAGTAAATTCCGGAGTCTTGCACTCCAGCTCCGCCATCAAAGCGGTATAGGCACAAACCTTGTCGTCCTGTCCGTAAGCACCTACCATGGAACGATCCAGTCCCACATCGCAAGCCTTCTGTGCAGGAACCAAGGTAAGCTCAGCCCGCATAAAGTCCTGCTCCACCATACCGTACTGCTCATGAAGAATGGAAAGAATCTTCAGCTTAAAGGCTTCCTTTACTTCCTTGTCATCAATGGGGGTAGAGCCCAAAAGGATATTTAACTCCTCTCCCCGGATACCGTCGCTTAACTTACGGTCGTCCTGCTTCTTGGAAAGGTGGGGAAGCAGGTCAGTAATCACCAGGATTGGATCTCCTTCTTTCTCGCCAAGGTCAAAATCCACATATTTACCATCCCGGAACATCACTCTTCCGTGAAGAGCCAGAGGAATGGTACTCCACTGATACTTCTTAATTCCTCCATAGTAGTGTGTCTTAAAATAGGAAAGCTCCTCCTGCTCATAAAGAGGATTGGGCTTTAAGTCGATTCTCGGAGAATCAATGTGGGCAATGTTAAAGTGAATTCCCTGATCCAGGGGCTTCTTTCCCATGGTTACCAGGAAAATGTTCTTGCCTCTATTGATAAAGTACAGCTTATCTCCGGTCTTATATTTCACACCTCTTGTAAATTCCTTATAGCCCGCCTTCTTCGCCAGCTCCTCGCTGTACTTTACGCATTCTCTTTCAATCTTGGAATGGTCTAAGAAGGTCTTGTAGCCCTCCGCAAAGTCCATAGCCTTCTGCAAATCCTCCGGTCTTTCCTTCGCGATATGCTGAGGCTTAAAACACAACTTCTCTTCTAACTTCTGTCCCTCTGTCTTTCCCATAAAGGCACCTCCTTCAATGCGTTTTTTAAGATTCTACTGTGTTCCTGTGTTGAAAATGTGAAAAAAAGCGGAGTTTCACCGCTTTTTTACTCTACTGTCTGTTCCGACCTAATGTATTAATCCTGCACGGTTTAAAGGCCAATAGCAAATGTATACCTTTGCCAGCATTTTCTCCCGCTTTACAAACTGGTTTTCTCCCCAGAAACGGGCATCCGCAGAATTGTTTCGGTTGTCTCCCATCATAAAGTAGCAGCCCTCCGGCACAGTCACATCCACCTCCGGGAATTGGTTACCGTCCACAATCATGGGCTCCGGTAAATAGCTTTCCGTAATGGCTTTTCCGTTAATGTATACGGTACCCACCGGCACTTTTCCGGAGGAAGACTGCACCGCAAGCTTCTTAATCATGCCGGCATCCACCTCTCCGGTCTTCTTTACTTCCACATGGTCTCCGGGCATGCCGATGACTCTCTTTACATAGTAAATAACCTGGTTTCTCTTATCCTCCCGGCCGTCATAGGGGCAGACTCCCTTATCATTTTCCCGATAAATCTGATGGTCGTTTCGACATTGGTAGCCATACAAAAAGATAGCCACATCTCCTCTTTCCACCTGTCCGAAACGGTAATGAAGCCGGGAACCGAAAACACGACTTCCCGCCATAATGGTATTTTCCATGGATCCTGTAGGAATGGTGGAATTGGCAATCACATAGTTGTTCAATATAAATGCGGCAATTCCCGCCACCAAAAGAATCTTCACCCACTCAAAAAGCTCTCCCATAAAGCTTTGGGGCTTTTTCCGACTGCTCTTTTTCTTATCCTGCTCTTCCTGCATAGCTTCTCCCTTTTTCTTATTCAGGAATAGTTCTCTTGTATTTAAGAAGACTTTTTCTTATTCAAGAATAGTTCTTTTGTATTTAAGAAAACTATTTCTTATTTAAAAATCGTTCTCTTAAGAAGGATTTTCCTCGTTCTGCTGCTCTTGTCTTCTTGCGGTCATATACTGATGCTCTTCCTCCAGCTCCTTATACAGCTGCAAAAGACTCCAATCCCTATTATGCTCCGTTTCCATACATTTTAAATCCACCCGGATGCCCAGCTTCTTCAAATCCGTTAAAAATTCTCCCACCTCCTTGGGGGAAAATCCGATGAATTTCAAAAGCTCCGCGTCCTCCGGCAGACTCAGTATTTCCTCTTCCGGTGCAGACAGTAGCCGAATCTTTCGGATGATGGCCACACCCCGGACTTTATTTACTTTATCGACATCTTTTCGATGGATATAGAGTATTTTTTTCTCCATTTCCTCTCCTTCCCGGTAATTTCATTCGCTTTATTTTATCTTCTATCCTAGTTACGTTCTTGTCTTAGCTCTTCCATAAACGCCGTCATTTCCTGTAAAAGAATCGGACGTACCTCTTCATTCAACACTTCATGCCGTAATTTAGGGAAAATGTGAAGCTTAAGCTTGGGATTTCCCAGTTGCTTTAACATAGCATATAGACTTGCCGGTCCCTTTCCGTATTCTCCCACCGGATCCGCACCGCCGGAAAAAAAGAAGCAGGGAATATCCTTCAGCTTTTTGATTTCCGAATATTCATTAACCCTTTCCAGGGCAGCCAAGAGGTCAGCATAAGCTCCCAGGGTAAAGCCCACTGCCAAAGGATCCCGGGCATTTGCCTGACTCACCTCTTCCTTAGTGCAAATCCAAGCAGATAGGCTCTTGGGATTTCGGATATGTCTGTTGAAATACTTCGCCAGGAGAATGCTTTCCTTTAGCGCATCATCCTTGGCTCCCCGAAGCTTCTTTTGGACAGCAATGTAGCCCTGCACCGGAAGCAGTACAGGACTTCCCCCTGCCGTTCCGGAAAGCAGTAAGCCCTTTAAGTCTTCCCCATAGCGTGCAGCATAGTCTCTTGCCAGGAAGGAACCCATGGAATGGCCGAAGAGAAAAATCGGCAGATTCGGAAACCATTTTTTTATCTGCAAGAGGCTTCTATGAATATCATGAATAATGCTTTCCCAGCCGGAGATGTCTCCAAAGTAGCCGGGAATATTGGCACTTTTTCCATGTCCCTGAATATCCATACCGCAAACCACATAGCCCTGCTTCGCCATGTACTCAAAAAGATAACGATATTTTCCGATATGCCCCTGCATCCCGTGGAGAACAAAAAGAATCCCCTTCTTTTCAAGACTTTCCTCCTGCCACAGAACATTATAAATTTTCCCAAGCCCGTTGCTGGCTTCCCTTTTCCACTCTCTTCTTTCCATCCTTCTCCTTTTGCTTTATATCGGCTTTCACGAAAGCTTTATATCGGCCTTCACGAAAGCCTCCTATCAGGATTTTCAATACTCATCATAATATCATGCTTTCCGCAGGAGATACAAGAAAAGAGCTTCTTATCTCTTTACAATTTTTATAATTTTTTCAAAGGAAGAAAGGGGCTGTTATAAAATAAAAAAGAATAAATAAGTTTTGGCAGTACAGGTCTAGTCGGGGGCACGCTCTCGCTAACCTCGCCTCGTAGCAGTACTAACTTCAAGCATCGCCTTGCTCGCTTTCAGTAAGTACTGAGGGGCTCAGATTACCCCCTTTTAGACCTGTACTGCCAAAACTTGCACCAAAATCCGATTTTATTACATCCCCTTTCTCCCTATTCTTTTCTTATACATTGTGCTATATTTAAAAGGTTGCATTTGTTAAATTTTTTAAGACTTATGAAAGGAGGGTTTATGCTGATTTGCCCGATATGTGATTCTACCTTAGTGAATCGTGTTTGTCCGATTTGCAAAAGGATTGTGAAGAATCCCTGGGTTTTGGATGACCGGGTATTTATTAATCGCTCCCATTCTCTTCCGGATGATTTCTGTGAATATCATGGAAATGGGCGAAAAGTCACCTTATTAAACAAAGTGGATCACAAAGGCTCCTCGGTGATTTCTCCCAAAGTAAATCCCCTAAAACAAGCACACAATCCCAGTCAGTCTCAAATGGTGGATACGGTTATGAAGAAAACAATTCCGCCGAAACCGACATTTTCCTACAATAAGAAGAAAGGATAGAGATTATGCCATTTATTATTTTTTTAATCGTTATCGTTCTGTTAGTCAGCACCACGATTCGTATCGTACCGGAGGCCTGTGCCATGGTTGTAGAGCGTCTTGGACGTTTTCATAGCGTATGGCGTCCGGGTATTCATTTCCTGATTCCCTTTGCCGATCGTATTGCCAAGAGAATTAACTTAAAGGAGCAGGTAGCGGATTTCCCTCCCCAGCCGGTTATTACCAAGGATAATGTTACCATGCGCATTGACTCCGTTGTTTTCTTTGTGATTACCGATTCAAAGCTTTATGCCTACGGTGTGGAGAACCCCATTGCCGCCATTGAAAACTTAACCGCTACTACTCTTCGTAACATTATCGGTTCCATGGACTTGGATACCACTTTAACTTCCCGTGATGAAATCAACACCCAGATGCGTTCTCTTTTGGATGTGGCTACCGACCCTTGGGGAATCAAGGTTAACCGTGTAGAGTTAAAGAACATTCTTCCTCCTGATGCTATTCGTGAGGCCATGGAGAAGCAGATGAAGGCGGAGCGTGAGAAGAGAGAGGCTATTACTCTTGCAGAAGGTAACAAGGAAGCGGCAATCCGTACCGCACAGGGTAACAAGGAGGCAGCAATCCTGAATGCAGAAGCGGACAAGAAAAAGGTCATCCTTGCGGCGGAAGCCCAGAAGGAAAAAGAAATTCAAGAGGCTGAAGGTCGTGCTCAGGCGATTTTGGATGTGCAAAGAGCGGAGGCGGAAGGTATTCGTCTTTTGAAGGAAGCCGGTGCGGATGATGCGGTACTTCGCATTCGCAGCTTAGAAACCTTTGCCAAAGTGTCCAATGGAAAGGCTACCAAGATTATTATTCCTTCCGATATCCAAAATATGGCAGGCTTGTTAAGCAGTTTGAAGGAAACCCTCGTTTCCCCCTCTGCTCCTGCGGCTGAGACTATCTCTACCTCTACCTCTGATACTCTTGAAGCGGTAAATGGAAATGAGGAAGCATGATAAAAATCATCTTCTTTGATATCGACGGCACTCTTCGTCCCTTTGAAACCGGAATCATTCCGGAGGATAGCAAGGCTGCCGTCCGAAGAGCCCGGGAGGCAGGAGTGCTTTGTGCCATTGCCACCGGAAGGCACTGGGTGGAAATTTATAATGAAGGCTTGGTGGAGGATATGTATTTCGATGCCTTTGTCACTTTGGACGGAGGCTATGACTATATCCTGCACCCTGATAAGGCAAGACATGTATTCCAAAAGCAGGGCGCCAAAAAGCCGAAGGACTACCACTTCCTGATTGATGAGGCAGGGCTTCCCCTGCCTTACTTTGACCCAAAAAACGGAGAGGTACTTTTACAAGAAGCCATCCCCGGAGAAATGGTGGAAAATGTCCTGGCCATGGCGGAAGAAAACACCTTTCCCATTCTATTTTTGGAAGAGAGAAGGCTCTACGCCAACTTTGTAAATGATGCTTTGTTACGTTGTCTTTCGGAAATCAAATCCGGCCTTCCTCCCATCCTTCCCCTGTCGGAAGCCAGAAAGAATCCTCTTTATATGCTGATTCCGGTACTTCAGGAAGAGCAAGTTGAAGAGCTGGAAAGAAGAATTCCGGACTGCCATTTGGTTCGCTGGTCCGACGGTCTGTCCTTTGATGTGACCAAAAGAAATATTTCCAAAGTTTCCGGTATCGAAGCCATTTGCAAGGCTTTGGGCATTCAAAAAGAGGAATGTGCCGCCATCGGAGACGGCTGGAATGATGTGGACATGCTCTCCCATGTAGGAATGGGCATCGCCATGGGCAACGCCAAAGAAGAATGTAAGGCTGTGGCAAACTACATCACCGCCCCAATCCTGGAGGGCGGCCTGCCCCAGGCGGTGGACTACATTCTAAACTATAACGAAACGCAGAAGAAATGATGGAGAAGCGATGATAGCAAGGCGGGTATCCATCAGCTTTCGAGCAGTATAGCTTGTGACAAGAGCTACACTCTTAGCTCTTACCTACACGCTAAGCATAAACTTTAAAAGAAACACGAAAGAAGTGATATTAGCAAGACGAGTATTCATCATCTTTCGAGCAGTATAGCTTGTAATAAGAGGTACACTCTTAGCTCTCACCCTACACGCTAAGCATAAACTTTAAAAGAAACACGAAAGAAGTGATATTAGCAAG
>NZ_DBHIGR010000001.1:0-39924 GCF_057249185.1 Oribacterium sp. | reverse complement strand
CCTACACGCTAAGCATAAACTTTAAAAGAAACACGAAAGAAGTGATATTAGCAAGGCGAGTATCCATTAGCTTTCGCGCAGTATAGCTTGTAATAAGGGGCAATCTGAGCCCGCGGGTTCTTGGCTTTTGTTTTTTAAAAGCTTAGAACCCCTGCGAGGCGAGGTTAGCGGGAGCGTGCCCCTGTTACAAGCTATACTGCGCGAAAGCGATTTCGGATAAAGCTTACCCTTCATCACTTCTTCTGCGTTTCTTTTATTTTTTTGCTTTGCTCCTCCTCCTCCTTCTTTTTCTTCTCCTCTTTTTCCTTCTTCTTTTCTTCTTTCTGAATAAAGGCGGATTCTTTATCTATCTGTCCCAGAGAAATCATAAAGTCGGAGCGTTTTTCAAGTTCTTTTTTTACATGCTTTAATCCGTATTCTTCTATAAGGGTTGGGGTTTTGGAAAATAAATTTCTGCCCAGTCCCAGCTTATCTCCCGGAATTTCTACCCCCATGGCTGCCAAAGTGGTTGGGAAGTCGTCAAAGGTACTGTATTCCCGATATTTCTTTTCTTCCACGGTGGGAACGGCATTGAGATAGGTGGTGAAAACCTTTCTTTGATAGCTTTTTTCCACATCATTACAAAAATCGTGGTCCATGGTGGGGTGATCCCCGGAAATGACTATGGTTGTATTTTCATAAAAAGGCTGCTGCTGTACCCAGTGAACAAAGTTGGATACCTGCCGGGATGTACATTGGTAAACATCCGCATACTGATTTTTCGGGTGCTTTCTTTCGCAAAGTCTGCACACATAACCGTCCGGAAAATGAGTATCCACTGTAAGCAAGGTCAGATTAAAGGGTTGTTCCGCCTTCCCCAGATTTTCCAATTCTTCCTTCGCGTAAAGAAAAAGCTTCTCATCCTCAAAGCCCCAGTTCACCCAATAGTTTCTGGGGAATTTGCCTTTTCTCTTCCAATAGGAAAAATCCTCCACGGCTACGTTTCCGTGATCTTCCATGAAAAGCTCTCTTCCGCCAAAAAAGCCTACAGAGCCTAAGAGGAATTTTTGATTGTAGCCTTCCTCTTCCAGAATATCGCCCAGAGCTGTTACAGAAGGGAAAAAATGCTTTTGGCTATCCATGGAATTTTGCTCAATAGATATTTTCAAAGGAAGACCGGTGCTCTCTCCGAAAATCGCTCCCATGGTCCAGGTAGCTCCGGGAAGAGCAATGCCCCCATTCCTTTTTTCTCCCTCTCCGGCAAAGTCCTCTCCCTCTTCGCCCAAAGCCATCAGCTCGGGCAGAAGATTTTCAGGAAAATCTCCTCCATGCTCCTTGTCCATAAAGGTAAGCTCCGTGGATTCCATGTAAATATAGATTAAATTTCTTTTCTTCTCCGGAAATTTCAAGTCCACATTTTTCGGATCCACATAATGCTCTTCAATAAACTTGGAGGATTGAAACTGGGAGCTTAAAAAGGAACCAAGAGATATCCCGTCCCAAGCTTCCGCGATAGTCACTGCCACAAGGAAAATGCTAACAAAGCCGCAAAGAGGCAGGAAGGCCTTCTTGATTTTGGGAAGGAAAAATCGAATTTTTGGAGTAATAGCCTTTTGAAACTTAGTTAAAGCAAGTTCTTTTTCAGAAGAAGCAATAGTTTCATCCTTAGATAGCGCAATAGCTTCCCCATTCTCTGTAGGCTTCTTTTTCTTTTGGTAGATAAAATAATAAAACATAGAGAGGGATAGCCATAAAAGAATGGCCGGCGCCAAGGCTGTGGTAATAAAAAGCTGTACCAGATGTCCGTTGGCTCCCCCCATAGGGGCGAAAACATGAAATAGAATTTCATCTACCGTAAGCTCTTCCCAGTTGCTGACCAAAAAAAGATAGGCCAGGCGAAACAGGCAGCATAATCCCAGCATAAAAAATAAAAGATAGGGAAGGAGCATTTTCCCTATTGATTTTTTGTTGTTCTCATTTTGTTCCATGAAATATTCACCTTCTTATGCATGAAGAGAAAAATCTTCCTGCTGTATTATATTCTTCCGGCGATAGAAAAAGCACCGGAAGAGAGTATGTTCTTCTACGCGTATAAAAGCTTTTGTCCAGGAATAAAAATACAACTTTTCCCTCTTTAGCACAAGGGTATAGCCATAAAGCCGCAAATCAAAAAGGGAGCCATAGGGAAAAAGTCGAAAATAAGCTATAAGCAAAAAGTCGAAAAAAATAGAACGACCTCGAAAATCGAAAGTCGCTCCATTTTTACAGTAAGAGAAAAATCTCCGAAAAATATTATTCTTCATCCTCTCTGTTCCGGACATAAACCGGTGCCTTCTTGGGAGAAAGATGCAGCATCTCTCTGAATCTGGCAAAGGCATCTACCGCATTCTGCCAAGACTCCTGCAGGGCTACGGTCTTGTCGGATAAGGTCAACAAATAGGCTATCCTGCTGTTGGGAATACGGGTAGAAAGAGGGAACATATGGGTTAAAATAGCTCTCTTCTCTGTCTCCGTTAAAGCAAAATTCTGTGCTTCGGAGTTCTCCACCGCATCCTCCGGATGATAGAAGCAGTACCAACGTCCATTGTGGGTGGTACCGTCATCCTTATGATAGTCAATCATGCAAAAATCATGAAGGAAACCGATTCTGGCCGCGCTGTCCGCATCCATGCCCCAGCTTTTTGCCAAATGATATGCCATATAAGCCACACGAACACTATGGTCGAAGGTATTGGTACTTCCATGCCGGGGCACCGCCTTCAACTTACAATATTCCTTATTTTCCGTAATTTCTTTAAACTGCTTAATAAATTCAAGCTGTTCTTTCTTTAAATCCATCTGTTCCCTTTCTATCTATTTAAAATTAAGAAACGTTATTACTATACTCTTTCCCCCATGCTACTGCAATACTCTTTCGAGAATTTTAAAAAAAGAGTAGGAAATGTACAACCCATATTTCGGCGCGGTACCTAAAATGCATAAGGCTTCTTTTTTGCTCCCTTTTCTGCAAAATATCATAAAGGGCTTCCCTTCCTCACTCCGCTTTCCACAAAAAGAATATATTTCGTCTCTCCATTTTCTACAAATATCCGTCAGGACTTTCTACAAAGAAAACTGTAGAATTGCAAAGTTCTCTTAGAGCTTTTCCCGTTCTTATGATAAAATAGTTTCAGTCTATTTAGAAAAACTCTACTATTTTTATAGGAATAGTATAGAAAAATTCACTGATTCAGGAGAAAGAGAGGGTATATTATGAAGTGGAGAGAGCTGATTAAGGAGCGGAGTTCCATCCGTAGCTATAAGGATAAGAAGGTAGATGAAAAGTTACTGGAGCAGGTACGGCAGTATATGAAGGAGCTGTCCCCCCTTATTCCGGAGCAGAAGACAGAGATTCTTCTACTGGGAAAGGAAGCCGGTCCTCGTTTGGAAGGCATCGTAGGCTATATGGGAAATGCTTTTTTTGCCCCTAACTATATCTTACTTTTAGGAGAGGACAGCGAAGAAGGATACATCCATGCAGGCTATCTGGCTGCACAGTTGGAGTTGAAGCTTACAGAACTGAAGTTAAATACCTGCTTTTTAACGATTAACGAAGCAAAGGCGGTAAAAACCGCTTTGAATATTAATTCTCCCCTTACCGTTACCACCTGCATTAGCTTTGGACATGGTAATCCGGAGAAGGACAGCAATCGTATCGATATTAAGTCCAGATCCGATGTGCACATGGAGAAGATCAAGGGACATATTGCTCCTAAGATTGCCATGGATGAACTGGTTTCCCAGTCTGTTTTCGGACAGAGCTGTGATTTTGCCGAGGATGCCATGGATCCGAACTGGGAAAAGGCCTTTTATGCCTCAAGTCTTGCGCCGGCCGCATTGAATCGCCAGACCTATCGCTTCTTAATAGAAGACAATATGCTCTATCTTCTGGATCGGGAAGTTAAGCATATCACCAAGGAAGACCGGTACTTAAATGATGGTATTGTAATGTTCTACTTCCATACCGTTCTGACCGCACATTTCCATAAGCCGGATAGCTGGACCGTAGGCACCGTGGAGAAGAAGCCTGAGTGGAAGGTTCCGGAGGAATATTTCGTGGTGGGAACATACCGCTTGTTCTAAATCGTGCAGACTTGAAAGCGCTGCGCTTGGATTGCAATAGGGTTACGAGTCGCAATTTAACTTCGCTTTATCTATAGTCCTTTCTGCAAAATGCTTCTATAATAGAGCTATCTGTATATATGACTTTAGTAGAAAGGAAGTTCCTATGGAAAAAGAGATTCAGATTGTTCGGGAAAATATTCGTAAGGCCTGTGAAAGGTCCGGAAGAAAGCCGGAGGAGGTTCTTCTTATCGGCGTCTCCAAAACCAAGCCCTACGAAGCTATTCAGGAAGCCTATAGCTTTGGTATTCGGGATTTCGGAGAGAACAAGGTACAGGAAATCCGGGATAAATTTGCTCTCCTGCAGGAGGATAGCCTCTTACTAAAGGATGCCCCCTCTTTCCATATGATTGGTTCTCTTCAGAAGAATAAGGTAAAATATCTTCCCGGCAGAGTAAAGATGATTCATTCCATTGACTCCCTTCCCTTGGCTTTAGAGGTGGAAAAGGAATACGCGAAAAAAGAGGAAATTGCCTCCGTTTTATTAGAAGTCAATGTAGCTAAGGAAGAAAGTAAGTCCGGCTTCTTCTTGGAAGAGGTGGAACAGGCTTTGGAGGAATGTAAAGACCTCCCCCATCTTAAACTCTGTGGATTTATGACCGTTGCCCCCATTACAGAGAATCCGGAGGAAAACCGGGTACATTTTCGGGCATTAAAAAATCTCTTAACGAATATGCAAAAAAAATTCCCCGCCCTTCCCCTTAAGGAACTCTCCATGGGGATGAGCGGAGATTATGAAGTAGCCGTCGAAGAAGGGGCTACCATGGTTCGTGTCGGCTCCTTTATTTTTGGGGCGCGGGACTATGGAAACGTCCATAAGTCCTAAGCAAGTTTGAAATCACAGCCTTCTTTTCTTCGTTAAAAGCATTTTCCGGAAGACGCCACTGCCAGTTTCCTTCCGCAGTTCCCGGCGCATTGATTCTTCCCTCTGCCCCGCATTCCAGATAGTCTCCTGCAGGAATTATGCATAAATAGGAAATGCTGGAAAGGGCAGTCTTAATCAAAAGCTCTGTCATTGCATTCCAGTCATTTTGGGAGCGGGAAAGGTAATGGTATACATTGCCCCTCTCCCAATCTGACAGGGTTTCAAACCAGTTTCTCAAAGTATCATTATCGTGAGTTCCGGTGTAATACACGGAATTACTATCCTTTAACATATGGGGCAGGTAGACATTTTCAAAGTCGGAAAATGCGAACTGCAAAATCTTCATGCCGGGGAAACCGGTTTTTGCAATCAACTCTTCCACTTCCTTGGTGATTACCCCCAGGTCTTCTGCAATAATCGGCAGTTCTTCCTTCTGAAAATGCTTCTGAATCGCCTGAAAAAGACCGAAGCCCGGTCCTTCTCTCCACTCTCCCACCATAGCGGTTTCCGCACCGTACTCCACCGCATAATAGGACTCGAAGCCACGGAAATGATCTACTCGCAGCAGGTCAAATTGATTCAAGCAATATTCCATCCGCTTACACCACCAGGCATAGCCTTCCGCCTTATGCTTCTCCCAGTCATACAAAGGATTTCCCCAGAGCTGTCCGGTCTCGGAAAAGGCATCGGGCGGAACACCTGCCACGGAGGAAGGATATCCTGTTTCATCAAACTGGAACAAAGCTCGATTTCCCCAAGCATCCGCGCTGTCCATGGCGCAGTAAATGGGAATATCTCCAAAAATCAAGATATCCTTCTCATGGGCATAGGCTAAAAGAGCCTGCCACTGCTTGTCATACTGCATTTGTAAAAAGGCATAATAGCCTACCTCCTGCTTATGCTCCTCCAAAAACTTCTCAATGGTAGCCTGATCCTTATCTCGATAGGGCTTCTCAAAGGAAAGCCAGGGGATGCCGTTAAAAAAGTCCTTTAAAGCCATAAAAAGGCAGTAATCAAAATTTTCCTTAGTTCTTCCCGCCAAAAGCTCAGAAAGATTTCCCCCCTTGGAAAGCCAGTTTTCATAGGCCTTTCGGAGGATTTTGTGCTTTAGCTCATATAATAATCCGTAGGAAATCTTCTCTTTGGATTCCTTAAAGCGTTCCTTTTCCAGATCCGTCTCTTCCAACAGACCTTCCTCTTTCAGCGTTTCCAAATCAATAAAGTACGGATTTCCCGCAAAGGCGGAAAAGGACTGGTAGGGGGAGTCCCCATAGCCTGTTGGCCCCATGGGAAGAATCTGCCAAACCCGATTTCCCGTCTCCGCCAAAAAGTCTATAAACGCTCTGGCTTCCTTTCCCATTGTTCCGATTCCCTCTTCTCCCGGTAAGGAAAATAAGGGAAGTAATACCCCTGCTTCTCTGTTTTTCATTTATTTTTTCTCCTTTCAAAGGACTTAATGCTTTGCAGTAATAAATGCTCTATTTTATTTCGGCGTTATTATACAGTATATATCTAAAAAGCTAAGTTTGTTTTCTCTGCTAGTTTCCCCTGTAACAAAACAAAATTGCATTTAAATTTTTTTCACTTTACATGGAACTAAGGAATCTGTCAAATAAAATGAGATTGATAGGCTTTTCTTTTTCACTATTGATAGGCTTTTCTTTTTCGCCGATATACCTTTACAAGACTGCATAGGGGATTTTCAAAAAGTGTAAAGTGGAAAAAGCTTCTCAAATCAATTTTGAGGACATTAATTTAAAGGAAATCCCTCTAAAACAAAGGAGTAATACAGACAGCATGGACTTAAAGAAAATAGAACATATCCTAAGAATTGCAGAGGAAAAAAATATCAGCAGGGCGGCAGAACGACTTTTTATCTCCCAGCCGGCTTTGAATTTACAGCTTTTAAATCTGGAGCGAGAGCTGGGCACAAAGCTCTTTGTCCGTAAGGGAAATGAATGTAGTGTCACGGAGGCGGGCAGAATCTATGTGGAAACCGCCCGGAAAATGATGAATATGAAGAAGGACTGCTATGCCAAGATTGCAGAGCTTAGCCAGCTTCATAATGAGGAAATCGCCATCGGAGCCTCAGGACTTCAAGGAGACTATATGATGTGCTACATTTTCCAGAAATTCCACGAAAGCCATCCCAATGTAAAATTGCAATTTACCTCTATGAAAGGCTTAAAAGCACAGGAATTGGTGAAAAACGGCACCATAGATTTAGGCATTATCTTAATGGGAGACAAGCAAAACTATCGTATGGAATATAAGCTACTGGGAAAGGTCGAACTGCTTTTAGCCATTGCCAAAAATCATCCTTTGTTAGAGGTTTTGGAAGAAGAGGGCGAAATTACTGAAATTGATTTGGCTAAGCTTTCCGAGCTTCCCTTTGTGCTGGCACCCAAGGATTCTACAGAACGATCCGTTGCGGAAATGGCCTTTGAGGATGCAGGCATTGACCCCTATGTGCCTATGGATGTGGAAGGAATCCATTACCAGATGGCTCTGGTGGAATCTTCGGACTACTGCTCCTTTATCAGCAGTAACAACCGTGCCCATGTGCCGGATAGCATTCGCCTGATTCCCTGTAAGACACAGCCGAAAATGAATGCAGTGGCAGTATATCGAAAAGATAAGCCCTTAACAAAGGCGCTGGTGGAGCTGATTTCCTTAGCGGAGGAATATTGGGCTTCCTTTTCTGAGGAATCCTTCTAAAAGGGGATGTAAAAAATCAGAGTATCGATGAAGCTTATGCCATATAGGTCTGTATTCGGGGCATGCTCTCGCTAACCTCGCCCCTGCGGAGGGAAGGACTGTATTCATTTAAGACATGCTCAGATACAGTATAGGGCTGTATTCGGGGCACGCTCTCGCTAACCTCGCCTTCGCAGCGGTACTAACTTCAAGCTTCGCTTTGCTCGCTTTCAGTAAGTACCGGCGGGCTCAGATTGCTCTCTTTCATACCTATACTGCATCTGTCGCTTCAGCTTATTGAGTTCTACAGTCCTTCACTTCGCAGGTTTTCGCAAGTAATGATGAGCTCAAATCACCCTAATTTTAGACCTATACTGCATAAGCCTTATCTACTCTTCTGATTTTTACTGCCCCTTGACTATCGCTCTACTCTTCCGGCAATGGAAAGGATATGTACTTCCTCCGCTCCGGCTTCTAGGAGTTTTCTGCTACAGGCTTCCATGGTGGCTCCTGTGGTAAAGATATCGTCCACCAAAAGAACCCGTTTTAGGTCGAAGGGTAATGCTTCACAGTGAATAGCCTCCAAGAGATTTAATAAACGTTCCTCCGGGCTACAGTCCTTTAAGGCTTTGGTTTTCTTGACTCTCTGTAAGTACTCTGAAACCAGGGGGATGCCGCAGACCTTTGCCAAACTTTCTCCTATGACCTCTGCCTGATTATAACCCCTTTCCCTTCTTCTGTTTGGGTGCACCGGCACAGGAATAATGGCCTGAATCCCCAGTTCTTCTATATTTTTCCGAAAAACTTCTCCGGCTTTCTTTCCGAAAAAGACACCTTTATCTTTTCTGCCTTTATACTTCAAAAGCACTAAAGCATCCTCTACTTCCTCTGTTAATTCATACAGCATCATACCGGTAGAAAAGGAAAAACGGTGTCTTTTACAGTTTCCGCAGTACTCCTCCGTATCCAAAAGAATCCCTCGTCCGCATTTTTTACAGACCGGCTCCTCCATGATTTTCTCGTAAGCCTTGCAGGCAGGACAGATTTCTTCTTTTCCGCTTTCCGTCAACTCATCACAAAGGATGCAGCGAGGAGGAAAGAGGGCATTGATGATTGCTTCTTTCCAGTCTTCCTTTTTTCCCATATTCCCTCCTATCCTCTATCTTCCGATTTCATGATAATCCTTTACCGAAGTATTCCAATACTTCCGAGCTAAAAACAATCCTCCCGGACTAATACTCTTATTTCCGGGTCAATACCAATACTTTCTGCTTCACTGTATGCAAATCCCTTATTTTTTGCAAAACTCATAAGAGAAAAGATAAATATATTCATTCTCAGAGAAGGCATCGGTTTTTCCTAAGAGCAAGTCATGAAGATTCGGAATCTTTATCTCATCCTTATCATATACCCATGCCAGAAATACTTCTTCCATATCATAAAGGATTTCCGGTTTTCCCTCTATTCGAGTTTGTGAGCTGCCGTAATATTCTCTTCCCTCTACCCCTTCCATAAGAGGCAAGTCTATAGAAGCCTTAGCTTCCTCATCTGTCCAAACAACCAGCTTTACTACTGCATGATCATAATCCGGAACGATGATAATGCCTCCATTTTTCGGGGAATCCATATCCTTAAAGCCAATCTCTATCGGTTCTTTGTTTAGCAGTTTTCCCTGATGATATTCTGAATAATAAATCTTGAGTCGAGCAAACTTATCAGTGGTCGTAAATTGATAAGCATTTGCTCCATCCGGCCCGGCAATCAGATTCACCGTCTGCATTTCTACACTATCCTCGGCCATCGGTGTAATAAAGTTCATCGGCTTGTAGGCACGATATAGGGAAGTAGCAATTACCGCAGTTGTAAGTATGGAAAGAATCAGCAATGCACAAATGATATACTTCAAGCTTTTTTGTTTGCGCTTACTGTCTGTAACAACACTGATGATATTTTCTTCCGATTTCTTTTCGAGATTCTCATGGATAATATCTTCGCCGGCTAAAAACTCATTAACACTAATGCCTAAAAGGGAACAAAGGTCAAAATAAAGCGATACATCCGGAAGGCAAACACCTCGCTCCCACTTGGAAACAGACTTATCACTCATACCTATTTTCTCGGCAAGCTGCTTTTGCGTCATTCCCAGATTCTTTCTTTTTCCCGCAATATACTTTCCGATTTTAACAAGATCCATACAGTCCCCCTTTCCTATGATGTGATAGTAGCTTATGGGATAATAACTTATAGGAAAGAGAAATCACAGCCCTCGAAAGTAGAATGACATCCTATTCCGCAAATGGATTTCCGCTATCCATTGAAAAAGAAGCGGAAAAACTTTCCCCGATGTCCTGTAATTGCTGAGCCAAACCGGAGTAGCGTTTTAGCTCCTGCTCGTTATGAAGCATTTCCAGAAAGACTTTGGGATGCCCCAAAAGGCAGACACAAGACTTGGCTCTGGTAATGGCGGTATAAAGAATATTTCTGGTCATCAGCATTTTCGGTCCCGGATACATGGGAAGCAGTACCGCCGGATATTCCGAACCCTGGGATTTATGGATGGTAATGGCATAGGCCAGCTCCAGATTTTCCAAATCCTGAAAGCTATAAACCACCTTTCTTTCCTCAAAGAAAACCGTCACCGTCTTTTGGTAGGCATTGATTTCCGTAATCTTTCCGATATCCCCGTTAAAAACCCCTTCTCCGCTTTCTATAGGCAGGTTAAAGTTTCCGGGAATTTCCCAGGCCAACTGGTAGTCATTTTTAATCTGCATGACCTTGTCCCCCAGTCGGAAAATGCTGCCGCTTCCCTCATACTCCGGCTTGTTCTTTCCGGGAGGGTTCAAGCGTTCCTGCAAAAAACGATTCAGATTTTCCACTCCCAAAAGTCCCTTTTTCTGGGGGGACATCACCTGAATGGAAAGAGGGTCGGTGGAAAGATATTTGGGCAGCTTCTCCTTCATTAAAATGGCGATATTTTCCAGAATCTGCTTCGGCTCCTGCCCCCGAATAAAGAAAAAGTCCCTGGATTTCTTTCCCAAATCCGGTTCAATGCCCTGGTTTATTTTATGGGCATTTACCACAATATCCGACTCCATGGCCTGCCGGAAAATCTTCTTCAGGGAAATGGTTTTCATGCACTGAGAGGCAATAATGTCCTTCAGCACATTTCCCGCCCCTACGGAGGGAAGCTGTTCACTATCCCCCACCAAAATCAAACGACAACCCACAGGAATAGCACGAAGCAGGGCATCCATTAAGTACAGATCCACCATACTCATTTCATCCACAATCAGCACATCATATTCCAGAGGGTTTTCTTCATTTCTTTGGAACAGGGAAAAATCCCTGTCCTCCTGCTCCTGATCCTCCCGGCCCATGTATTCCAAAAGCCGGTGCAGGGTTTTTGCCGGGTAGTCCGTGGCTTCTCCCATTCGTTTCGCCGCTCTTCCGGTGGGAGCCGCCAAAGCAATGCTCTTTCCCTGTCCGGTAAAGAGCTGCAAAATCGTTTTAATGGTGGTGGTCTTTCCCGTTCCCGGCCCTCCGGTAATCACCAAAACCCCGGAGGAAGCCGCAAGACTTACCGCCTTTCTTTGGAGAGGATCCAAGGTAATCTTTTCCCTGTCCAAAAGCGTATCTATGGCCTTTTCCCAGGAATCCACATGGGCCTCTTCCTCTTCCACATTTAACTGTAAAAGGCGGGAGGCCACCCGCATTTCCCGATAATAGGTACTGGCCCGGTAGACATTTTCCCCCTTGACCTTCACCTTTCCTTGCAGTTGCAGCTCCAAAAGCTGCTCTTCCAAGTCTTCCAGAGGCATCTCCAAAATTCGCTCCGCCTCTCTTTTTAAAATCGAAAAAGGAAGGTAGCAATGTCCATGCCACTCTCCCTGTAAGAGGGTATAGTTGATGCCGGCCCGCATACGGAAGGGGGATTCTTTCTCCACCCCCACCCTTTTGGCCAGCTCATCACATTTCTTAAAGCCTACTCCCTCCAGCTCCTCCGCAATACGGTAGGGATTTTCCTGTAAAACCTGCAGGGTTTCCCCTTGAAAATGCTGATAAATCTTATAGGAGAGATTTAGGCTGATGCCATAGCCCTGTAAAAGGAGGAAAATGTCCTGCTGCTCCCGCTGGCCGGAAAGGTTCGTAGCAATATCCATGGCCTTTTGCATGGAAATGCCGTGAATTTCCGCAAGGCGCTCCGGCTCCTCCTCCATAATCCGTAGGCTGTCTTCCTTAAATTTTTTCACGATTCGGGCGGCAATGGCCTTCCCGATTCCCTTAATGGCCCCGGAAGCCAAATATTGTTCAATGCCAAAAAGACTGTCCGGAACCTCCAGCTGATACTCCTCTACGCTGAACTGCTTGCCGTATACCGGATGTTCCTTCCAGCGTCCCTTTGCCTTTATTTTTTCCGACACAGAAATATGGGAGAAGCTTCCCACCAAAGTGAACTCTTCTCCCTTATCCGTAATACTACACACGGTGTATCCCGTTTCCTCGCTGCGAAAAACGATATGGGATACATTTCCTTCTATTTCTTCCAGACTAGAAGTCATCATCATCGTTACTTAAATCAATGGACTTTCCTGTTCCGATAGCCACCGCTGTAAGAGGATCCTCTGCCAGCATGGTGGTGATTCCTGTCTTTTCCTGCATCAGCTTGTCTAAACCGTAAAGCAGAGCTCCTCCTCCGGTCATAACGATTCCCCGCTCATAGATATCCGCCGCAAGCTCCGGCGGAGTTCTTTCCAGGACGTGATGTACCGCATTCACAATCATGCTGGCCGGCTCTAAGAGAGCATCCAAAAGCTCATCAGAGCTTACCACTACCGTCTTTGGCAGAGCCGTAACCAGATTTCGTCCACGAACCTCCATGGTCACATTTTCCGGTCTCTTGCTGGCACAGCCGATATTCACCTTCATTTCCTCCGCGGTTCTTTCTCCGATAAGGAGGTTATGCTTCTTTCTCATATAGCGAAGAATGGCTTCATCAAAATCATCTCCGGCCACCTTGATGGACTCGGAAACCACCGGGCCACCTAGCGCAATCACCGCAATATCGGAGGTTCCTCCACCGATATCGATAATCATATTTCCCTGAGGCTTGTAAATGTCGATCCCTGCACCGATTGCTGCTGCCACCGGCTCCTCGATAATGCTTACCTCTCTGGCTCCTGCATGACTGGCCGCATCCTGCACCGCCTTCTTCTCCACCTCTGTTGCTCCGCTGGGAATGCAAACGCAGATTCTGGGCTTTCTCAGGGTTCTTCTTCCTACTGCCTTATTGATAAAGTACTTCAGCATCTGCTCGGTTCTGGTGTAATTGGAAATCACGCCCTGACGAAGAGGACGGACAGCGGAAATATTGTCCGGAGTTCTTCCCAGCATAAGACGGGCATCCTCACCAAAGGCTACCACTTCATCATTTTCTTTATTCACAGCAATGACAGAGGGCTCTTTCAGTACAACCCCTCTACCCTTTATATAAATCAGAATACTGGATGTTCCCAAGTCGATTCCGATATCATTTGAAATCAAGGAAAACATAAATTCCTCCATAAATAGCCACAATATATCTTTTATAGTATAACGGATTGAAAAAGAAAGGGAAAGTAGTCTAAGGGAGATATTTTTTTAATATTTTTGAAGTTTCTATCTCACTATTTTTCTTTTTATAGGACTAACACAAAACTATACTTTTCCATTTTCTCACTATTCACTATATTTCCTTTACAAATTCTGCCGCCGTCATAATCTTAGGATTTAAAATCCCGGATTCCAGAAAATCTTTATCACCTGTCAATAATATATCCGCTCCTGCATGAATAGCCGCTCTAAGTATTGGTCGGTCATTCACATCTCGTATCTGGGATTCCAGCTCATTTTCCTTAATAGGAATTGATACAACCTCCAACGTTAATAATGCTAGAGATAGGAAACCCTCTAACGCCTGGATTTTATGAGGAAATTTTCTATTAAAAATACGACGCATTTCGTCAATGTTTTGTTCACAAAGTAGTCCATGATTAGGATAACTAACTGCTTTTACAAATGCTTGATAGGGAACTCCCTTGCTACTTAACGCAGCAGATATCAATATATTTGTATCAATAAGAATTTTCATTATTCTACACTTTCTGCACGAACATCTTTTACAAGATCCATAATAGCCTCATCTGTAGATAAATCAGTATTTTCAGCTTCTCCTTCCATTTGAGCCTGGAGTATCTGCATAGCATAAACTGCAGAATTAATAAGTCTTACGCTTCCATTTTCCACAACAAATGTAATTCTATCACCGCAAGAAACCCCTAAAATTTCTCTAATATCCTTTGGAATTGTTACTTGTCCTTTTGCCATAACCTTTGCATTATCAATAAATGTTTGATTCATCATCCAAAGCACCCCCATTAATTCATAAATATAGTTCTAAATCTAAATATGCTTTTTTATACTTCTTCTTTCAATATAATAGAAAGTAGGGAAATCCCTACTTTCTATTATATTACTTATTTTCTGTTTGGCAAATGTTTTACAATTTTAAAAAGTCTAATTGATTAAAAGCATTTTCTTTACCGCTTCCAAAACCGGAACTTCCCTTTGCGCAATCAGCCTCCCTAGTTTTGTATTACTGCATTTTTCATATTCCTTTATGGCTTCTTCATAGCTTAGCTTCAAGGTTTCCATGTGAAAGTCTCGGATTTCATAGGGCATCAAATTCTTTTCCCCAAAGGAGCGGACTTTACACAAAAAATAATGGTTAATGTTGTGCCGATGAACATGGTTGTAATAATCACTGACTATCCCAATTTCTTGGAGGATTTCCACCTCGGCACCCAGCTCTTCCTTTAGCTCTCTTTTGATAGCCGTCTCTAAGCTTTCTCCCTTTTCCACTCCGCCACCGGAAGTTTCAATCAAGGTGGCTTTTCCGAAAGAATCATCCCTATGAATTCTCACAAAATAGAAATTCTTCTCTTCATCAAAAATGATGCCCCGGGCAATCTCTCTGTCATGGTCTATATATGCAAAGGGAAATTCCTTATCCTGTAGTTCTAAATACAATTTTAGCACCCTCCTATTCGTTACAAAAGATAGTATAAATAAAGGCATTAGTCAATTTCCTCTTCTTGCTTTCCAAGAGAAAATATGGCAAGATTTTACACAGAAAAATTAGGGGGTATAAAGATGGCAAAGCTTGTAGATTCCAAAGAGACCATTGCGGTATTGCAAAGGACGAACTTCCAGTTCAAGAAGCAATTCGGTCAAAATTTTTTAATTGATGCATCCGTATTGGATCATATTATTTCTTATGCCAAGATTCAGAAAGAGGATTTGGTGATTGAGATCGGTCCCGGAATCGGCACCTTAACAGAAGCCCTTTGCGAGCATGCCGGACAGGTGATTGCCATTGAAATTGATGATAAACTGATTCCTATTTTAGAGGAGAATCTTGCGGCTAAGGAAAATTTCCGCCTTCTGCATCAGGATGTTTTGAAGGTGGACTTTACGGAGCTCCTAAAGGAGTACCCAAGCTTTTCCTCTGTCAAGGTTGTGGCAAATCTTCCCTACTATATTACCACCCCCATTTTACTCTCCTTACTGGAAAAGAAGCTTCCCCTCAGCTCCATTACCGTCATGGTACAAAAGGAGGTTGCGGAGAGAATGCAGGCCGGCCCCGGTACCAAGGACTACGGCGCTTTATCCCTTGCGGTGCAATACTACAGTAAGCCGGAGATTGTGCAGAAAGTTCCCCCCCACTGCTTTATTCCCCGTCCAAAGGTAAGCTCCATGGTGATTCATCTCTCCATTTACAAGGAATCCCCTGTCGAATGTGAGAATCCGGAGTATCTCTTTAAGACTATTAAGGCTTCCTTTATGCAAAGACGGAAGACTTTGGTGAACGCCCTGTCCGCCGGTCTTTCCCTGGATAAGGAAGTAATTAAAAGCGTACTCTCCGCCCTTTCCTATCCGGAAAATGTAAGAGGAGAGACCCTTAGCTTGGATGAGTTTGCGGAAATCAGTGATAACCTGGATCCGGAGTGGAGGGAAAAACAAAAGTCCGTGTTTTGCAGGTTTTGCGAGTAAGTAAAAGGGGTATAAGTGAACTAAATAAGCTATATATGCATTAATAGGTCTAAAACCGGGGCACGCTCCCGCTAACTTCGCCTTCGCAGTGCAGGACTGTAGAATGATAAAAGGCTACGCTTCGAAGCTGTATGGATATGAAATCGGGCACGCTCTCGCTAACCTCGCCACGTAGCGGATACTAAGCGAAAAACACAGTACCTGTGTTTTTCGCAAGTACCGACGGGCTCAGATTACCCTCTTTCATATCCATACAGCTTCCGTCGCTTTGGCTTTGAATTTCTACAGTTCTTATTTTCAAAGACTTGCTACATGTACCGGCGAGCTATTATAGCCCCACACTGTATCATTCGATTCAATTATTGATTTTACAGTCCTTCACTTCGCCGGCCTTTCGCAAGTATCAGGCTCAGACTACCCCATATTCAGACCTATATTGCCGAAAATTCTTTACTATTTTGATTTTACAGCTCCTTTTTTCATCCTACCCATTCAAAATAGTTTTTCGCAAAGAGATATAAAAGGGGTTGTAAAACAAAAGAACAGCGTATATGCATAATAGGTCTGAAACCGGGGTAATCTGAGCCCGCGGGTACTTGCGAAAAACAAATGTAATGCTGTTTTTCGCTTAGTACCCCTGCGATGGCGAAGTTAGCGAGAGCATGCCCCGATTTTAGACCTATTAATGCATATACGAAAGCTTGACTATTTTGATTTTTACAACCCTTTTGCATCTACTTCTTCAAATACCCGTAAAAGGCATTATGTACCTTCTCATATCTGGCGATGGCTTCTTCTCTACTGATGTTTCTGGGTATGCTGCTTCCTCCTAGGGTATATACCGTAATAAAGCTATTGTTATAGCCGCTGATTAACTCCCATTGATCCTCCATGCGAATCATCAGAGGATAGCCCTTGCCCACATAGTAGAGCGCCGCGTGCAGATCCATACCATAGAGGTTCAGAAGCACTCCGTTATCATAGTCCATAGCTCTTCGAAGCTCCGGAATCTGAGAAACGAAATTGCTGATTTCCTCTTCCTGAATTTTTAGGTTAGCGGTATTGGGACGATCCGTTCTATTCCAAACGATTCGTTCCTTCTGATCCACCACATAACCGAACTGGTCATAAATCTTCTTATAGGCCGCCTCCATGGTGGAGAACTCTCCCTGATAATGCCCCAGGCTATAGGCGGAGAAAAGTATATTCTCTTCCTTGGTATCTCCCGGAAGCTCAATAGAGCCTGCCTTTTCAATAGAGAACTTTTCCGGGTAATGCAGACTAAACTGGCTAACCGCCTTTCCTACCATCGGAAGATACTGTAATTTTCCAATATTTCCCAGAGCCTTGGATTCCAAAGCTATCTTTCTTTCATCCTTGATTTCTTTGTTGGAAAGCAGGCTGTCCTTCCCCACATACTGGTACTCTCCGTCCTGATATTGATATTCATCAAAACGAAGCTGGTTCCCTTCCAAGCTGAAATTTGCAAAGTACAGACCATCCTTTTTATAGGAGAGCTTGGTTTTCATATCCTCCCCCACAATGCGAATCTCTGAAACAGGCACCTCCCCTTGGGGATTCCAAATCTGATCCTTGTCGCTATCCTGTAAGCCATAGAGGAAATCCTCCCCCAGGAAGCCGATTACCTTCAGTCGTTTTCCGTCTTCGGAAATACTTAAATTCTTATCTCCGTGGAGATTTCGAAAGGCAATTTCCCTGTGCAGTTCTCCGTCGTTGTTCTTTTCCCCATAAGCAATAAACTGTTTACTGCTGCTGGAGGCAAAATCATTTTCCGAAAGTCCGGTAGCCAGCGTAATGACCTCGAAGCTGTTGGTGTCCACCCCATAGATACTGCCGGCAAAAAAAATGTAGAACATCCGATTGTCCGCATAGTAGGAAAGATTTTGAATGTTTTCCTCCAGTTTTTCCTTGCTGGCCTTCAGGGGCAGGAAGAAATTCTCCACCACCGTATTTTCCGAATTGTCATAGGTGTAAAAGACAATGCCGGTATAGCCCTCGTGCCGGCCTCTTCGAATATAGCCGTATACCAGGAAATCCACATCCCCGTTGGTGTCCACACTCAAAATATGAATGCCGTGAGTAAAGCTTTCCTTCTCCACAGACTTCTCCCCCTCGGAATAGGAGAAAATCCGATTCATATTGCCCTTTCCCTCCCCGTCGGCACGGTAAAGGGTGTTCTTATCGGTAAAGGCATAGAAATTTTTGGTAGCGGATTGCAGGGCCTCAATATCGCTCTTTTCCCCCACACCCAGTAAAATCTTCTTATCCTTGTAACGATAATTCTGTCCGTCAAAAAGCTCCTTGGTTCTTCGGTCAAAGTCCATCAGGAAAATTCTTTGAGGATCATAACGCATTACATAGTTATCTTCATTGAAGAAACGGTGCACATTGCCGTCCTGATCCGTGGCTCTGGAGGCATACTGGATTTGCACTAATGCCATGGTGCCGTCCAGCTCCTTCAAACGAATCTCCGGCTCCCCGTCCATTTCCATGCCGCTGTCTCCCCAGGTTATCTGCTGGAAGGAGGAATGCAGATTCACATGGGCAAGAGAACTGTTATCCATGGTATCGTCACTTTCCAGATAAGTGCTAAGGCTCTTGGCCTCCGACTTGGAAAAGCTCTTTCTGGTAAAATCCTCCGCAAGGCTCAGGACTTCCTGTCCCATGTCCTCCTTCCCCAGTAAAACGCGGGTATAGTAATAGACACTGCTTTCTCCCAGGTCCAGTCGAAGACGAAGAAGGTACTCCTTTCCCTCCTTCATCAGGTTTTGGATAGGAAGGATAATGTGAACCCTTCCCCCTTCCTCCTGCAAGCTTCCTTCCTGGTCCTTTTCCAAAAGCTCCGTCCCATCCAGGGAACGAATATCATAATGCACAGACTTGGGGGCAGACTTTCCCTCCTCCAAAATCAATTCACACTGCCTGTTTTCCGGAAGTAAGGTTAAGCTGTCCCGTACAAAGGCATCATCCATTTCCTGCAAATAGCCATAGAGAGGATTGATTTCTTTTCCGGAGGAAAGCACATGAAGCACCGGTAATTTGCTTTTTCCCATGTTGGCATAAATTCTATTGTTTTGATCCATGGAACGATAAGAATGGAAAAAATAAAAAAGCAGAGCGACAAAAAAAATGCCGCCCAATACCAAAGCCCTACTTCTTCTTTTATTCCAAAACTTCTGTTTACTTTCGCCTAGTCGTTTTAACAAAGTTTAACCCTTCTTCCTAATCCGGTCTTCCTATGCCCTAAGGCTTTTTTCTATCTCTGAATCTTTCCTAAGTCCGGGGCTTTTTCCTACCTCTGAATCTTTCCTAAGTCTGGGGCTTCTTCCTATAGCCTAAGGCCTCTTCCAGAGCCAGCTTTTCCTCCGCTCCAAGCTCCACGGAAGTGCTGCCTTCCTCCACCTCTTTGATATAGAGGAAGCCTCCTTCTTTGGCATGGACAGAGTTAAAGATAAAGCCGCTGTTGTCATAATTCAAAATCGCTAGGGCAAAGGAGAGATTTCCTCCCATGCCGCCATAGGCATTATAGCGGACTATACCCCATTTTTGGAAGGAACGTCTGATATTCTTATGTAAAATCTTAAGCATTTCCCGCTGTTCTTCTTCCAGGTCTTCCAGCTTTTCCACATGCCTCTGCAGCTCGATAAAATAATCCTCCAGAGTTTCCGCATCCTTCCCCCGCATGAAATAATCATACTGGCGATAAAGCTTTTTATACTTGGCCTCCGCCTTCAGAGCGAAAAAGAGAGAAATGAGCGAAATCAATGTGGAAACCAGTACGAAGACCAATTTACCATGTTGTAGCAATACTTCCATTTATTCTTCTCCCCTTCCCTCTAAAATCCGGGTGATCCTATCCAAGTCCTCCTTGGAGTAATATTCGATTTCCACCTTACCCTTATCCTCGTTCTTGGCGGTAATTTTCACCTTTGTTCCCAAATGCTCTTTCATCTTCTCTTCCAAGCCGTGAACAATGGTTTTCCACTGAGAGCTTAGTTTCTTGGGCTTGTCCTGCTTTTCCGTCGGAGCTTTTTCTTCCTTGGCCCGTCTTTCCATTTCCCGGACACTCCATTTTTTCTCTACACATTCCTTGGCAAGAGAAAGTCTTTTCTCTGTATTTTCCACTGAAAGCAGGGCTCTGGCATGTCCCTCGGACAAAAGGTTTTGACGGAGATATTCTAAAATCTCTTCCTCAAGCTTTAAAAGTCGAAGACTGTTGGCAATGGTGGAACGCTTCTTTGCCACCCTTTCCGCCAGCTCCTCCTGACTCAAATGATATTCCGTCAGCAGGCTTTGGTAAGCCATGGCTTCCTCCACCGCATTTAAGTCTTCTCTTTGGATATTCTCAATGATAGCGACTTCCTTACTGAGCTTTTCATCATAGTCCCGAATCAAGACGGGTATTTCCGTAAGACCGGCCATCTTTGCCGCCCGAAATCTTCTTTCTCCGGCAATAATTTCATAGAGAGGGCCTTCCTTTTTTACCAGTAAGGGTTGTAAAACACCAAATTGCTTAATGCTCTGAGAAAGTTCCTCCAACTCTTCTTGGGAAAATTGTTTTCTGGGCTGCTTTGGATTGGCCTGAATCAAAGAAAGCTTCACCATTGCCTGCTCCTCTTTCTTCTCCCTTCCATCCTTCTTTCCGGCAAAAAGGGTATCCACCCCTCTTCCCAAACCATGCTTTGCCATGTCCTTCTCTTCCTTTCTCTAAACTTTTAGTAAGCTTTGTCCTTCTCCAGAATCTCCGCTGCAAGTTTTTAATATGCTATATCCTTCTCCAGAATCTCCGCTGCAAGTTTTCTGTAGGCCTCCGCCCCTGTAGAGCTGTTGTCGTATAGGGAGATGGGAAGACCGTGGCTGGGAGCCTCTGCCAGACGAACATTTCTGGGAATAATCGTCTTGAAGATAGGATCTGAAAAATGCTCCTGCACCGCTTTTACCACCTCCTGAGACAGAAGATTTCTGCTGTCATACATGGTAAATAAAATTCCCTCGATTGTTAAATCCGGATTCAAGGCGTCCTTTACCATGGAAATGGTATCCGTCATTTGGCTAAGTCCTTCCAATGCATAGTATTCGCACTGAATGGGAATCAGGACGGAGTGAGAAGCCGTTAAAGCATTTACCGTAAGGGTACCAAGGCTGGGAGGACAATCAATAAAGATATAATCATAGTCCTTTTGAATATTCTCCAGAGCTTCCTCTAATAAGAAGTTTTTATTTTCCTCCTCTGCAAGCTCTGCATCCATGGCGGAAAGATTCCTGTCTGCGGCAATAAAATCCAGATTTTCCAAAGCCTCCCGAACAATGCCCTTTTCTATGGGAAATTCTCCGCTAAGGATTCGATAAATACTGATTTCTTCCTCCCGAATGCCAATACCGCTTCCCGCATTTCCCTGGGGATCAAAGTCCAAAAGCAAAACTCTCTGTTTTGCCTCCGCTAAGGAAGCCGCCAAATTGACAGCGGTGGTGGTTTTTCCCACACCCCCCTTTTGGTTTGCAATTGTAATAATCTTCGCCATAAGACCCCTTAGCCTTTCTTTTCTGCCTTAATTTATTCCTTAACAAGCTATTTGTATAGGATATTCATATAAGATTTCATATAAGATTTCGTATAGGATATTTATATCCTTGCCTGCTATGAATTGTATTCCATTTCCGCTTTTGTTTCACGTGAAACATTTTAGCCCAGCTCTATATTGCTGTCAATTTATCTTCCTGCTACTTTTTTCTATCTATTTCATTTCTCTTTTAGTAGCTATTCCATTGCTATCCTTCTTCCAAAAACAAAAAATTCTAGCTTCTTTTCTTCCGCTTTTCTGGAAGCTGGGCATAAACCACTGCAACGGTCATGATGATGCAGCCGAAGATTTCCCGAATTCCCAAAGACTCTCCCAAAAACAGCCAACCCCAAATCGCCGCATAAATGGCGGTGGTGGACATGAGAAGGGAAGCAAGAGTATCCTCCAACCTTTTTTGAGCATAGCTTTGCATGGTAAAAGCCACTGCCCCGGACATAATTCCGGCATAAGCAATGGGAAGGAAGGCTGCCTTCAAACTCATAAAGGAGAATTTTTCAAAGAAGAGAAAGCCCAGTAATCCCACCAGAGAGCCTGCTAAAAACTGTATGGACATATACCAGCTGATATTGACCTTCTTCACATAGTGTCCCACCTGCATAATCTGAATGGCATAGAGCACCGAGCAAAGAATAATATAAGCATCTCCCCTACCAATGGTGAATTTTGTTCCTGCCTTAATTGCGATAAAATAAACCCCGACCAAAGCCAGAATTGCACAAAACCAGATTTTCTTTTCCGGCTTTTTTCCGATGATTAAACCGAAAATCGGAATCAGGATAATATACAATACCGTTAAAAAGGCTGCCTTTCCCACGGTGGTTTCTTTGACGCCAAATTGCTGAATCACACTGGCCAAACCCAGTACAATGCCGGTAATGGCTCCTCCCTTAATTCCTGCTCTTTTTTCCTCTGAAGAACAAGGCTTTAAAAAAGCAAAGGGGAGTAAACATAAACCGGATAAAAGGTGACGATGAAACACAAAGGCAAAAGGACCAATCTGATCCATAGCGGTACTTTGGGCAATAAAGGCCAAGCTCCAAATCACAGTCGTAATCAAAAGAGCAATGATTCCCTTATTTCTCTCCCGATAGGGATGCTCTTTTTCTATCAAAAGCTTTTCCTGTTCTTTTGGGAAAATGCTTTCACTCTCTATTTCTTTTAATTCTTCCATTCTTAAACACTGCCTAACTAAGAGGTGACTTAGCCGGAGTTCCCGCCTTTCTAGGATATTTTTTTCCGCAGGGCTCTATCTTCTGAATCAAAAGCATAGCCCTTCCCATATCGGTTTCCGGCAGGGTATAGATTTTCTTCTCCACACATTTTCCTCCTAAAAGGAAAATGGCTTTCTTTCCCTGCTCCAATTCTTCTTCCACTTCTCTGCCCTTTAAGGCCAGAAAATAGCCTCCCGGCTTCACAAAGGGAAGGTCATACTCACTGAGGGTGGCAAGATTTGCCACTGCCCTGGAAACTACCAAATCGTACTGTTCCCGCAAGCTCTTATCATGTCCCAGGTCCTCAGCCCGACCGTGATAAAATCTCACCCCTTCCAAACCAAGGCTTTCCACCAGCTCTTCCAAAAAACGAATCCGCTTTTGCAAAGAGTCACTCAAAGAAAGCTGAATACTTGGAAAGGCAATTTTTAGAACAAGTCCGGGAAATCCTGCTCCTGTTCCCACATCCATTACCGACTTTCCCTCTATCCATTCTGAAAATGTTTCACGTGAAACATTCATTTGACAAATCGCCAGGCAATCCACAAAGTGCTTAACAATTACCTCTTCTTCTTCTGTAATGGCGGTAAGATTCATCACCTTATTTTTTTCCACCAGAATCTGATAATATTGATAGAACTGTAAAAGCTGTTGTTCTGTTAAAGAAAGTCCTAAGCTCTCTGTTAAACGGGAAAGCTTCTCTCGAAAAAACTCGGTCATTTCTCTTCCTTTCTTCTTTCCTTTTCCTTCTCCAGATAAATCAAAAGCACCGATAAATCCGCAGGGCTGACACCGCTGATACGAGAGGCCATGCCCATGTTTTCCGGACGAATCAAATCCAGCTTCTGTCTGGCTTCCAGACGGAGATTATGGATGTCGTGGTAGCAAATATCTTTTGGCAGCTTTTTCCGCTCCATTTTCTTAAAGGCTTCTACCTGTTGAATCTGTCTTTTGATATAGCCCTCATATTTGATTTCGATTTCCACTTCCTCCTGTATAAAGGGAGAAAGGGAAGGTCTTTCCGGATCCAAGGGAGCAATATTTTGATAATTACACTCCGGTCTCTTACAAAGTTCTCTCAGAGAAATGCCGGACTGGATAGGAGAAGAGGAAATGCTTTCCAAAATTCTGTTGTTTTCCGCATTCGCCCCGATATAGGTAGTTTCCATACGGCGAAGCTCTTTTTGGATGGCCTCCTGCTTTTCCCTGGTAGCCTTGATTTCCTCCTCTGAAACCATCCCCAGAGCATAGCCCTTTTCCCGAAGACGAAGGTCCGCATTGTCCTGTCGAAGCAGAAGACGATACTCCGCCCTGCTGGTCATCATTCTGTAGGGCTCTTTATTCTCCTTTGTCACCAGGTCATCAATCAAAACTCCGATATAGGCCTCGGAACGATCTAAAACAAAGGGTTCTTTTCCTTCAATTTTTTGTACCGCATTTATTCCCGCCATAAAGCCCTGTACCGCCGCCTCCTCATATCCGGAGGAACCGTTCATTTGTCCTGCAAAATACAGGCCGGAAATTTTCTTTGTTTCCAAGGTGTTTTCCAGTTCCAAGGAATTTAGGCAGTCGTATTCGATGGCATAGCCGGTTCTCACCATTTCCGCCTTTTCAAAGCCTGCCATGGTACGAAGAATTCTCATCTGCACATCTTCAGGAAGAGAAGAGGAAAGACCGGAAAGATACATTTCGTTAGTATATCTTCCCTCCGGCTCCACAAAAATCTGATGCCGATTTTTCTCCGGGAACTTCATGACCTTATCTTCGATGGAAGGACAGTATCTGGGGCCGGTTCCCTGAATCACCCCGTTATACATGGGGGAACGGTCAATATTTTCCCGAATAATCTCATGACCTTCTTCACAGGTATAGGTCAGATAGCAATCCTCTTGGGGAATCTGCACCGTAGCCGGATCAGTGGAAAAGGAGAAGGGCACCACAGGCACATCTCCCTTCTGTACCTCCATCTTGCTAAAATCCAGAGATCTTCTATCCACTCTGGCAGGAGTTCCGGTTTTAAAACGCTGTAGCCTGAAGCCCAAATCCAAAAGAGCCTGACTCAGTTTTGTGGCTCTACGAAGACCGTTTGGCCCGGTTTCCTCGGACACCTCTCCGTAAATGCAGCGGGCGTTCAAGTACACACCGGTGCAAATCAGCACTGCCTTGGCATAGTATCTGGCCCCGGTACTGCTCACAACCCCGCGAATTTCCGTCTTTTCCTCATTGCACAGTAAAGAGACAATTTCTCCCTGCCGAATATGAAGATTCTCCTGATTTTCCACAATATGCCGCATATTCTGGGTATAGACCTGCTTATCCGCCTGGGCTCTCAGGGAATGTACCGCAGGCCCCTTGGATTGATTTAACATCCTGGACTGGATAAAGGACTGGTCACAGACCTTTCCCATCATTCCCCCCAAGGCATCCAATTCTCTAACCAGATGTCCCTTGGAGCTTCCGCCGATATTGGGGTTACAGGCCATCATGGAAATGCTGTCCGGGCTCAGAGTAAAAAGAAGAGTTTTATGCCCCCGCCTAGCGGAAACCAGGGCCGCTTCCACTCCTGCATGCCCTGCTCCCACCACTACAATATCCACCTGTTCTTCTAAAAATGCCATATTCCCTCTTTACTATTTTCCCATGCAAAACTTTGCAAAAATCTCATTAATCAAATCCTCGGAAACATCCTCTCCCAGAATTCTTCCTAAGGCACTGTATGCCCCCATTAAATCTATGCTCAAGAAATCCTCGGACATTCCCAGACGGATTCCCTCCAAAACCAATTCCAAAGCAGACTTTGCCTCTTCCAATGCTGCAATCTGCCGTTCACTATGAATATAAGTTTCCGTGGAAAAGGAAAGACTTCCGGTATAGAAAAGCTCTTCCAGCTTTTGGCCAAGCTCCTCAATGCCCCTTCCCTCCTTTGCGGAAATGGGAAGCACAGGAAAACCGGTAGACTTTTCCAAGTCCTCTTTTTGTAAAAGGCTTTCCTTATCCATTTTATTAAGAAGCACAACGACCTTTTTTCCCTCTAAAAGGGATAAAATCTTTCGGTCCTCCTCCTCTAAGGGAAGGCTTCCGTCCAAAACCAGAAGAACGCAGTCCGCCTTTTCAATCCCTTCCTTTGCCCGATTCACACCGATTTCTTCCACAATATCCTCTGTTTCCCGGATTCCTGCGGTATCCATCAAATGAAGGGAAAGGGAGCCGATACGAATATCCTCCTCCACCGTATCTCTGGTGGTTCCCGGAATATTACTTACAATAGCCTTATCCGCCTTAACCAGACAATTTAAAAGAGAAGACTTTCCCGCATTGGGCTTTCCCACAATAACGGTTTGAATTCCCTCCTTTAAGAGTTTTCCTTCCCTTTGGTGCTTCAAAAGCTCTGAAATCTCGGAAAGAATCCCTTCCACATGGGCTTGACACTGCTCGGAAAAGCCCTCCAAAGAAATATGCTCCGGATCATCCAAAGCCGCTTCAATAAATGCGGTATCCTCCAGAATTCTGCTCCGCATTCCCTTGATTTTTTCCTTTAAGGAACCCTGCAAAAGGGAAAGGGAAGAGCGGATGCTGTCCTCGCTTTTTGCAGCAATTAAATCTGCCACTGCCTCCGCCTGAGAAAGGTCGATACGCCCGTTTAAAAAGGCTCGTTTACTGAACTCTCCCGGCTCCGCCGGTCTAGCTCCTGCCTTAAGAGTGGCCTGAAAAACCTTTTGCATCAAAAGGATTCCACCGTGACAGTTGATTTCCACCGTATCTTCTCCGGTAAAGGATTTGGGTGCTAAAAAAGTGGAAACCAAAACCTCATCAATTTCCTTTTCCCCGTCAAAAACAAAGCCATAGCGAATCCGGTGGCTTTCTCTGATATCTAAGGGTTTTCCCCCCTTAGTTCTTAAAATTTTTCCGGCAATTTCCACAGCCTGATTTCCGCTAATCCGGATAATGCCGATTCCGCTTTCTACTAATGCGGTGGCAATTCCGCTAATGGTATTTTCCAAATCCTCACCTCCTCAGCAATTCTGTATTTTACTAAGATTTGCCCTACAATGCAATGAAAAGCCCAGGATGGAAATTATAAATAAGGCTAAATAGCTTGTATACAAATAAGCAATAGAGGCCTGAAATCAGGGTAGAATCAACTCTCCCTATTTCAGACCTCTACTGCTTAAATATCACACACTTCTTTAACTTACGTTTTATGACTTCTTTTGATGACTTCTTTTAACGAATTCTTCTTACTGAATATGTTCCTCTTACCGAATGAATTTTCTTACTATTTATTCTACTTATTTCTTCCATGGGGTGCAAGAAAATCTTATTCTTCACTCTTCTCTTCTCTCTTTTCTTCTTTCCTGTCCTCTCTTCTCATCCTGTTTCCCTTGTGGCGGAAATCCTTTTGGAACTTTCCTCCATTTTTACAGAAAATTACCACATGGCGGAAGGGATCCTCTCCCTCGGATTTTGTGGAAACCTGACTGTCACTTTGCAGTGCGGCATGGATAATTCTTCTCTCATAAGGATTCATTGGCTCCAAATGAACAGATTTCCGATTCTTCTTTACCTTGTAGGCAATGTTTTTAGCCAGACTTCTTAAGGTCTGCTCTCTTCTCTTACGGTAATCCTCCGTATCCAGCTTTACCCGAAGATACTCGTCTCCATGGTTTTTATTTACCACTAAGGAGCAAAGATACTGTAAGGAATCCAGGGTTTGTCCTCTTTTTCCGATAAGGATGCCCATATCCGGTCCTATAAGGTTTATGTAAAGCTCATTGTTGCTGTTTCTAAATTCTGTCTGAAGCTCCACTTCCATTTCCATACCCTGAAATACAGAGTTTAAGAAATCTAAAGCAGCCTTAGTTACCGCTGCAATCTCCTCTTCGGAAAGGGGCGTAAGTTCTCTCTTCTCAGAACTTCTTCCTTCAAAGGACTTTTCCTCTCTCTTTACGGGAGCGGAAGACATAGGCGCAGGGATAGGATCGTAGCCTCCTCTGCTAAAGCCCTTAAAGCCTTCCTTCTTCTCAAACTTCTTCTCTCTTTTTTCCTGAGAAGAATTATGGGAAAATGTTTTATTTTCCTCGTAAGCTTTTTCTTCTTTTTTCTCGGAAGACTGCATTTTTACATCTACAGAAGAGCTTTCCCTCTTTCCTTCCGCTTCCTTCTTTTCAAATGCCGCTTTCTCTACTGCCACCGGCTTTTCCGCTGCAGCTTTGTCTTTTGCGATTTCCGCTTCATCCTTTTCCCAGGCTTCAATAATCCAGGGCTTTGCCCCGATACCAAATAAGCCGTTGCTTCCCTGTACGATTACATTGTAGGAAATTCTGTCTGATGTACAACCTAAAGAGATGGTTGCCTTCGTAATCGCTTCTTCTACCGTCTTTGCAGAAACTCTAAACTTGTCCATAGCTTTTCTCCCTAAGCTTTTTACTTTTTCTCTTTTTTCTCATGCTTTTCATTGTAAAGCTGTACCATGTTTGCCTTGCTGGCTAATGATCCCTCTTTCGCATTTTGATTGTAATAGTCTGTAGATTCTTTTGTCTTCAGATTTTGCTTTGCAATCTTTTCCATACGATTCTTTTCTTCAGAATCTTCCTTGGCCTGCATAAGCTTTAATCTGTTTTCCACGGTCTTTTCATCAATGGGAGGTAAGCCTTTTTTTGCTCTTTTTTCATTGGCCTTAGCCATAGCATCCTGTAAAAGCTCTTCATTGCTCTTCTTTCCGAAGTACCAGTTTAAAATTAACTGCTGTAAGAGCATAAATACGGAAGAAGCAATCCAGTATAAACCGATTCCGGAAGCGAAGCTGAAGCAGAACCACACAGACATCAAAGGCATCATAACGTTCATGCTCTTCATCATCTGCTGGGACTGATCTCCCTCCTCTGTTGCCACAGGCATACTCTGCTTCTGCATCAGCAGGGTAGAAGCCCATTGGCTTAAGCCTGCCAAAATAGGAATTAACCAGTAAATATTGGGGGTAAATCCATAGGCAGAGGGGGCAGTGGAAAGGTTTAAGCCTAAAAAGCTGTTAATCTCTGTAGACTTTGCTGCAGCCTGCTGAATTACCTGGGTAGCAGAGGGGAAAATTTCCGGAAGCTTGCCCCACTGCGCAGGATTTAACTTATACAAAAAGTCAATTACAAAGTTATGAACTGCATCTGCATTATACTTACTGGGGTCATCCAGACCTAAGTTGTGTAAGGTCTTTAAAATAGATTCCATGCCATTAGCTTTTCCGAAGTCCAGAAGACTTTGTGCCGCAGAAGAGCCTCCGATAGCAGTGGAAACGCTTTCATAAACTGCCTTTACGGAAGGAACATAAGCAGGAATGTTCATAATAATACGATACAGGGCAAAAATAATCGGCATTTGTAAAAACAAAGGCAGGCACCCCGCAGTCATAGAAGTGCCGTACTTTTCATAAATGGCTTTCATCTCCGTTTGCTGCGCCATCATGGAAGCGTTATCCGTCTTATTCTTATACTTTTCCTGTACAGCACGAATTTCCGGTTGCATAATCTGCATCATTCTGGAGGATTTTTGCTGTTTTAAAGAAGTCGGGAACAGCAAAATACGAGTTACCAAAGTAAAAAGAATGATGGCTAATCCAATGTTTGGAATACCGATTCCGTCTAAGAAAAGGTAAATCCAGTTCATAATCCAACCTAAAGCACTTACGATCAAGTTCCAGATAGGCCCGAATAAGGGTAGATTGGATGTGTTTTTGGTTAAAATAATCAGATTTTGAATCAAGTTTTTCTCCCTTCATCTCTAGGGAACAGGATCATATCCGCCTTTAGCAAAGGGATTACAACGCAGTAATCTCCATATTGCCAACAATAGTCCTTTCACACACCCGTGCTTTTGTATGGCCTCATAGGCGTATTGAGAACATGTGGGTGTGTATTTACAATGAGAATGTCCCTTCATAGGAGATAAAAATTTTTGATAAAAACGAATCATCTTTAACATCAGTTTTTTCATCAAAGCTCTCCTTCGGAATAAGCTGCTTCGTAATTTCTATCAACTTATTTCCTGATAAAACGTATTTTCTATCCGAGTTTCTTCCTATTATAATAGGGATTTCTTTTCCCTTTGAAAAAATCAGAATTTCAGAACTTCTCTCCATTACTAAGTATATGATGCCTGCTACATAAATCGAGATAAGCAATCTCCAATTCCGAATAGCTTGCATAAGCTACCTTCTGTCTTACGACTAAAACGATGTCTAACCCCTCTTTTATTTCTTTGTGTAATCGAAATATCTCTCGAAGCTTTCTACTGATTCCATGACGAACTACAGAATTCCCCACCTTCTTGGAACAGGATATTCCCAGCCGGGAATAGTCTAAACCGTTTTCCACGATCAACATCACAAAATAAGCATTGGCATAGGATTTTCCTTTTTTATAACAATGCTGAAACTCTTCATTTGACTTCATGGAAGGAAAACGCTTCATAAAATATCTCCAAGGTTGAAGAAAGACCGCTTTCCAGCGGCCTCATTTCTGTATTCTACAGGGTATTTTTTATTACCCGTAAAGCTTTTCAAGAAAGCTTCCTTTATGTTTCTGCATTATGCAGATAATCTTGCTCTACCTTTAGCTCTTCTAGCAGACAAAACCTTTCTACCGTTGGCTGTGGACATTCTCTTTCTAAATCCATGCACTTTTGCTCTCTGTCTTGTCTTTGGCTGATAAGTCATTTTTCCCTTATGCATACGGACACCTCCCTTTTTTTAGTGTATGGCCTGAAGCCACCGATCGTTTCTCCGGGAATTATTCGTCCTTATACGAAAGGTCCCGAATAAACTCCTAATTTTGGGTAAACATCGCAGATTATTATATAGAAAGGGCTATAAATCGTCAATACCCTTTGAAAAAAACTTATTTTTCGAAAGGAATGTGTATATCTTATCCTCTTTATCTCCTAAATAAAGCCGGAAAATCCTGTAAAAACAGGGTTTATCCACAAAATTATGCACTTATCCACAGATTCTATCCACAAAAACATCTGTTCACCTTATCCACAAACTGTTTATAAACTGTGGATAAGTGTATAATTTTTCTTTTTTCCTATGGTAAAAGGCTTCTTTTAGCTTTCTTCTGTGGACAGCTTTTATTTTTATACTCCATTTATACTCTTTTTCGCTATTTTTTTATTCTTTACTCCAATAATTCTTCTGTCTTTTTTCTATATTTTCTGAAAAGAATTATTCTTCTTTCCTTAGGGATGTGAACTTGCGAAAGAGGCTCTCTTGCTGTAAAATAAAAAGAACTGTCTTTTCAGAAAAAAGCTACTTTTTTTTTGGAAAAATAGCGAGAAACCCCTTGTCGTTGATTTTAAGGAGTCTGGGAATGGCAAAAGACTTTAACCTCATAAAAGAAAAATGGGAAGAAATCCTCCTACATACCAGAGAAATAAATGAAATGCCGGATGTAACCTATGATCTCTGGATTGCTCCCTTAGAGTTATACGATTCTATCGGGGATCAACTGATTATACTGGTAAAGATGAAACAATTTCTCAGTATGATTCGGAAGCGCTATACCGATACTCTGAAGATTTCTATCTTAGAAATTACCGGCATCTACACCGAGATTCTCTTCACCGACGAGGACGGTTTAAAAGAACTCTATCCCAAGAAAAACCAGGAAGAACAGCCTGGACTGGAGGAGGCCTTAAAAAATGCCAACCTAAACTCCCGCTATACCTTCGACAGCTTTGTAGTAGGTTCCTCCAACGCCTTAGCCCATGCTGCCTGTGTGGCAGCAGCGGAAATGCCCGGAGAACAGTATAACCCTCTCTATATTTACGGAGGAGCAGGCCTGGGGAAAACCCACCTGATGCAGTCTGTGGCCCATTACATATTACAACAAAACAAAAATGCCAAGATTCGCTATGTTACCTCCGAAACCTTTATTAACGAATTTGTCGACAGTATCCGTAATAAAAATAACATTTCCCCGGCAGAATTCAGAAGAAAGTATAGAGAACTGGATGTTCTGCTCATAGACGATATTCAGTTCTTAATCGGAAAGGAAGGAACCCAGGAAGAATTCTTCCACACCTTCAATGCCCTCTATGATAATAGAAAACAGATTATCATCGCCTCCGATAAGCCGCCGAAGAAGATTGACAATATTGAAGAACGACTCCTCTCCCGCTTTGAAGTGGGACTCACAGTGGATATCCAGCTTCCGGATGTGGAAACCAGGATGGCGATTCTTCGGAAAAAGGAAGAGCTGGAAGGCTATAACATTGACAACGAAGTTATCAAATATATTGCAGACAACATTAAATCCAATGTCCGGGAACTGGAGGGAGCCTTAACCAAGGTGGTGGCAAAGTCCCGCCTGATTAAGCAGCCCGTTACCCTAAGTCTTGCAGAGGAACTTTTAAAGGACAATATTACTCCGGCGGAGAAAAAGGAGCTTACCCCGAAATGGATTATCGAGGTGGTGGCGGAGCATCACGGTCTGAGTCTTTCCGACCTTAGCTCCAAACGAAAGAATAAGGAAATCGTGATTCCAAGACAAATTGCCATGTACCTTTGCCGGGAAATGACCAGTATTCCCTTAAATACTGTAGGGGAACTTTTGGGAGGAAGAGACCATTCCACCATCATTCACGGTTGCGACAAGATATCCAAGGAATTGTCCACAAATGAACAATTGCAATCCACAATAGAGGTTTTACGGAAAAAAATCTCTCCCTAATCCCCATTTATTCCTTCCCCTTTCCACAGAAAAAAAGAAGGAATAAAGTATTGAAAAATCAAAGTATTTTAGGGATTATACATTTCCACATCCCCTAATAACACTACTAAAGAAAAAGAAAGAACAAAAACAAAATATCACGGGGCTCACGAGCGATACTTGTTAAGAATAAAATTTAGCGGCTTTTCATAAAGCTCCTATAGAATAAAAAGAAAGGACTCCTATGAAATTATCTTTTCAAAAAAATGATTTGCTTTCCACCCTGCAAGTGGTAGGGAAGGCTGTTGCTTCCAAAACCACTCTAAGCATTATGGAGTGCATCCTGGTGGACGCCACTGAGGGGCAGATTCGTTTAACAGGAAACAAAAATGATTTTGGAATAGAAAGCATTTGTCCGGGAGACATATTGGAGCCGGGAAAGATTGCCTTGGAGGCAAGACTTTTCCAAGAGATTATCAAGCGCTTGCCCCAGACAGAGGGAAAAAATATTCTTCTCAGTACAGAGGAAAACGGAAATTGTACCATTCAGTGTGAAAAGTCCGTCTTTAAAATCATGGGCAGAAATCCTGAGGAATTTACCTCCCTTCCTTCCGTAGAGAAACAGGAAATTGTAGAGATTTCTCAACTGAGTTTAAGAAACATGATTAATCAGACTATTTTTTCCACCGCTTCAGGGGAGAATAATAAGAAGATGACAGGAGAATATTTCGAAATTATCGACAATCAATTCTCCATTACCGCCCTGGACGGACATAGAATTGCCATTCGAAAGACCGAGCTTTCCGAGTCCTATGACAACTGCTCCGCCATTGTTCCCAAGGAAGTTCTGTCTGAGCTCTCCAAAATTATCAGCGGAGGGCTGGAGGATAAGGTGGAGATTTGCTTTTCCAAGCAGTATCTGCAATTTTCCTTTGAAGACACCATCGTGGTAACTCAGCTGGTGGAGGGAGAATATTTCCATGTTCGCCAGATGTTGTCTACTGATTACGAAACCAAGATCCGCTTAAATCGTAAGCAATTTTTGGAAAATATAGACAGAGCCAGAATCTTGGCCAGAGACAATGATAAGCAGCCTTTGATTTTAAAAATTGAAGACCAGAGCCTATCTTTGAAAATTGTTTCCGACATCGGAAGGATGGATGCGGAAATGCCGGTACAGCAGGAAGGAAAGGATCTACTCATCGGCTTTAATCCTACTTACCTGATGGATGCTCTTCAGAATATTGAAGAGGAAGAGGTGGATTTGTACTTTACTATTTCCCGCTCTCCCGTCTTTATTCGGGATCAGGAGGAAAGCTACAACTACATGATTTTACCGGTTAACTTTAATGCGGAAGCCGTAGGATGATTATTGAATCCATAGAATTACAAAATTATAGAAATATAGAAAAATTGAAGCTTCCTCTGGGAGAGAAGAACAATATCCTTTACGGAGACAATGCCCAGGGGAAGACCAATCTTTTGGAGGCCATTTTCTTTGGCAGCACCGGAAAGTCCTTTCGCTTTTGTAAGGACAAAGAATTGATTCATTTCGGGGCGGAGGAAGCCCATTTAAAAATGATCCTGAAGAAAAAGGGAATTTCCCACCGGATAGACATTCACCTAAAGAAAAATAAAAGTAAGGGAGTGGCTATAGACGGATTTCCGGTGAAGAAAAGCTCCGAGCTTTTCGGTCTGGGAAATATTATTATTTTTTCTCCGGAGGATCTGTCCTTGATTAAAAACGGGCCAAAGGAAAGAAGAAGATTTATTGATTTGGAGCTTTGTCAGCTGGATAAGATATATCTCTACCACTTATCCATGTATAATAAAGTGTTGCAGCAAAGGAATAAGCTTTTAAAGGAATTGTATTTTCGGCCAAAACTGGAGGAAACTCTTTTTGCCTGGGATGAGGAACTGGTAAAGCATGGGAAGATGGTGATTTCCCTCCGCAGAGATTTTGTGGAAAATTTACGGAAAAAGGTGGAAAATATCCATGGGGAAATCAGCGGAAAGCGGGAAGAGCTTCTTCTAAGCTACGAGGAAAATGTTAGCGAGGAAAATTTCTCCTTGCAGTTGGAAAAAAACAGGGAGGCGGAGAAAAAGCAACAGACTACCCTCTCCGGTCCCCACCGAGATGACCTGTCCTTTCAGATTAACGGTCAGGATATCCGGCATTTTGGTTCTCAGGGACAGCAAAGAACCGCCGCCTTGTCCCTAAAATTAGCGGAAATTGATTTGGTGAGAGAAAGAATTCAGGATAACCCCATCTTATTGTTGGATGATGTGTTTTCAGAGCTGGATCAAAAAAGACAGAATTTTTTATTAGAGCAGTTAGGGAATTTACAAAGCCTGATTACATGTACAGGATTGGAAGAATTGGTAAAGCATCGATTCCCCATAGATCATGTGTTTTATGTGGAAAATGGACAGGTGCAGTGTCAGTAAAGAGGAGGAACTATGTCGATAGAGATGGAAGAATTTGGAGGAAATGAAGCAGAATTTCTTCATGGTTCTAAGGAATACGGTGCAGATCAGATTCAGATTTTGGAGGGACTGGAAGCGGTTCGGAAAAGACCGGGAATGTATATCGGAAGTACCTCCGTTCGCGGTTTGCATCATTTGGTTTATGAAATCGTGGATAACTCCGTAGACGAGGCTCTGGCCGGATTTTGTAATACCATTACCGTAAGAATTCATCAGGATAATTCCATTACCGTAAGGGATAATGGACGAGGAATTCCTGTAGATATACAGAAAAAGGCGGGAAAATCCGCTTTGGAAGTTGTTTTTACCGTTCTTCATGCAGGAGGAAAGTTCGGAGGAGCCGGATACAAGGTTTCCGGCGGTCTTCACGGTGTAGGAGCCAGCGTAGTAAATGCCCTTTCTGAGTGGCTGGATGTAAAGGTTTATAAAGAGGGCAAGATTTATACCATGTCCTTTGCCAAGGGAAAGGTAACAAAGCCTATCGAGTGTATCGGAACTTGCAGCGAAGAGGAGCAGGGAACCGAAGTACACTTCCTTCCGGATGCAAGCATTTTCGAAGAAAGCGTTTATGACTTTGAAACCTTGAAGATTCGTCTTCGGGAAACCGCCTTTTTAACCAAGAATCTGAAGATTCGTCTTGTGGATGAGCGGGAAGGGCAGGAGAAAGAAAAGGAGTTCCACTATGAGGGAGGAATTCAGGAGTTTGTCAGCTTCTTAAACAAGGGCAAGGAAGCTCTTTATCCGGATGTGATTTACTGCGAGGGTGAGAAAGAAAAGATTCTGGTGGAAGTGGCTATGCAGCATAACGACTCCTATACGGAAAATATCTATACCTTCGTAAACAACATCAATACCCCGGAGGGGGGAACCCACCTTACCGGTTTTAAAAATGCTTTAACCAAAACCTTTAATGACTATGCAAGACAGAATAAGCTTTTAAAGGATAGTGAAGCCAACCTTTCCGGAGAGGATATCCGTGAGGGATTAACCTGCATTATCTCCGTAAAGATTGAGAATCCCCAATTTGAGGGCCAGACCAAGCAGAAGCTGGGAACTTCAGAGGCTCAGGTGGCAGTGCAGGGTATTGTTTCCGAGCAGTTGACCTATTTTCTGGAGCAAAATCCTGCGGTTGCCAAGGTGATTTGTGAAAAGTCTATTTTGGCGCAAAGAGCAAGAGCCGCAGCCAGAAAGGCAAGAGACCTAACCAGAAGAAAGTCCGCCTTGGACGGTGTGGGACTTCCCGGTAAGCTTGCGGATTGCAGCAGCAAGGATCCGGAAAGATGTGAAATCTTTATTGTAGAGGGAGATTCCGCATTGGGACCTGCCAAGGAAGGAAGAAATCCGGAAACTCAGGCCGTACTGCCTCTTAGAGGTAAGGTATTAAATGTGCAGAAGGCCAGACTGGATAGAATCTATGCCAATGAAGAAATCAAGGGAATGATTACCGCCTTTGGAACAGGTATCCACGAAGATTTTGACTTAAGCAAATTACGTTACCACAAAATCATCATTATGACGGATGCGGATGTGGATGGCGCTCATATTTCCACCTTGATGCTGACCTTTATTTATAACTTTATGCCGGAGCTTATCCGAAAAGGACATGTTTATCTGGCTCAGCCGCCACTCTTTACCATTCAAAAGAATAAAAAGCATTACTATGCTTACTCCGATGAAGAATATCAGAGAATTTTAAAGGAAATCGGATCTGATGGAGCAGACGTATCCCGATTCAAGGGTCTTGGAGAGATGAATACGGAGGAGCTGCAGGAAACCACGCTGGATCCGGAAAGCAGAACTTTGCTTCGTGTAAATATGAGTGACGAGGATAAGGCGGAACTGGATATTACCTTTACTACCTTAATGGGAGATCAGGTAGAGCCCAGAAGAGAATTTATCGAGCAAAATGCCCGCTATGTTACAAATTTGGATATTTAAAGACTTTTCCAAAAAGAATTGCAAGTTAAAGGAGGCCAATTTTGGAGCCAAATATTTTTGATAAAGTGCAGGACGTGGACTTAAAAAAGACCATGGAAAATGCGTATATCGACTACGCCATGAGTGTCATTGTGTCCAGAGCGATTCCCGATGTTCGGGATGGTCTTAAGCCTGTACAAAGAAGAGTGCTTTATGCTTTGCAAAGTCTGGGCGTTACTCCGGATAAAAAAACCAAAAAATGCGCCACAATTGTTGGAGAAACCATGGGTAAATATCACCCCCACGGTGACTCATCCATTTATGGCTCTTTGGTTTATATGGGACAGCCCTGGTCTATGCGGCACGTCCTGATTGATAAGCAGGGAAACTTTGGTTCCGAGGACGGAGACAGCCCGGCGGCAATGCGTTATACCGAGGCTAAGATGTCCAGATTAGCCGGAGAAATGCTGGCAGGCATCAATAAGAACACCGTGGATTTCATGCCGAACTTCTCCAACGAATATGAGGAGCCGGTGGTTCTTCCTTCCCGTTTTCCCAATCTTTTGGTAAACGGTGCCACAGGTATTGCAGTAGGTATGTCCACCAATATCCCTCCCCATAACCTGAGAGAAGTGATTAAGGGTGTGGATTGCATTATTGACAATAAAATTGCGGGAAGAAAGACGGAAATAGAAGAACTTCTTCCCATTATTCAGGGACCGGATTTTCCTACAGGGGCGACGATTTTAGGAAAAAGAGGAATTGAAGAAGCTTACAGAACCGGAAGAGGAAAGATTAAGATGCGGGCGATTTGCGAGATTGAGCCCATGCACAACGGCAAAAATCGCATTTTGGTAAAGGAGCTTCCCTATCTTGTATACCGTTCCCGCGTCATTGAAAAGATTGCAGAGCTTGTAAAAGATAAAAGAATTGACGGTATCACCTATATCCACGATGCGGCAGGAAAGAATTCCAAAGCAAAGATTGCCATTGAGTGCAGAAAAGACGTGAATCCCCATGTAATTCTGAACCAGCTGTATAAGCACACCCAGTTACAGGAAACCTTCGGTGTGATTATGCTTTGTATCGTTCGAGGGGAGCCGAAGATTTTAAATCTTCTGGAAATTTTAGAAGAATTTTTGGCACATCAGATTCAGGTGGTCACCAGAAGAACGCAGTACGATTTACAAAAATGTGAGGACAGAGCCCATATCTTAGAAGGATTATTAAAGGCTCTTGACCATATTGATGAGATTGTTGCCATTATCCGTGCCGCAAAAAATGTAGAAGAGGCTAAGCAAAACTTGATTACCCGCTTTGCCTTCACCGAAGTGCAGGCCCAGGCTATCGTAGATATGCGTTTGCGTGCTCTCACCGGTTTGGAAAGAGAACGTCTGGAAAACGAGTACCAGGATTTACTGGCAAAGATTGCCTACTATAAGGAAATTCTGGGAGATGAGAGAAGGCTTCTTGCGGTAATTAAGGAAGAGTTGGATGTTATTGCAGATAAGTACGGAGAGGATAGAAAAACCTCCTTTAGCTATGATGATATCCTGGATGCGGAGGATTTAATTGCCGACGATGATGTGGTGATTACTTCCACCAGCCTTGGTTATATCAAGAGAATGTCTCCGGAAAATTTCCGTCAACAAAACCGTGGCGGAAAGGGTATTAAGGGAATGCAGACCATAGAGAAGGACTATATTGAAGACCTCTTTATGACCACAAACCATCATTACATTATGTTCTTTACCAATATGGGAAGAGTTTTCCGTATTAAGGGCTATGAGATTCCGGAAGCCAGCAGAACCGCAAGAGGTACGGCATTAGTAAATCTCCTTCCCTTGCAGGAGGGAGAAAAGGTCAATGCCAGCCTCTGCCTGAGAGATCCGAAGGATGAGCAGGACTTAATCCTCACCACTAAGTCCGGAATGGTGAAAAAGACGGCCCTTTCCGAATATGCCAATGTACGAAGAAACGGCTTAATTGCCATTAGTTTGAAGGAAGACGACCAGTTAATAGAAGCTAAGCTTCTATCCAAGGATGAAAATATTATTCTGGTGACCAAGAAGGGAATGGCTATTCAGTTCAATGAGAAGGATGTGCGTAGAACCGGACGTTCCTCCATGGGTGTAATCGGTATCCGACTGAATGATGGAGATGAAGTAATCGGTATGCAGGAATCATCCCAGGGAGAAAATATGCTGGTAGTTTCTGAAAAGGGTTACGGCAAGCTTACGGAGAAATCCGCCTTTAAGGCACAAAACCGTGGCGGAAAGGGTATGCGTTGCTACAAGATTACGGAGAAAACCGGAGATCTGGTAGGCTTTAAGCTTTGCGACCAGGATAGAGAAATTCTTCTGATTACCACAGAGGGTATTATGATTCGGATGAGTCTGGAAAATATCAGTATTATCGGAAGAAATGCCTCCGGGGTAAAACTTATGAATATCGATAAGGATGGAGATACCACCATTGCTTCCGTTGCCAAGGTAAGAGAAAGTGAAAACGATGGGGAAGAAGATTCAGAAGCGGATCCGGGAGAAGATGCAGATACAGAAATCGCAGAAATAAAGGGAGAGGATACCAAAGAGAATCAAGAAGAATAAAATAAAAAAACAGAATCAAGAAGAATAGAATAAAAAAAATAGAAGCAAAAAGAATAGAATTAAAAAGAGCGAAATGAAGAAAATAAGGAATAAAAAAACTGATTCCTAAAGATTATTCATTAGCTAAAAAAATCCATTCCGGAAAAAAATCACCGGAGTGGATTTTTTAAAATACGTCCGGTAGGGCTAAAAAAATTATAAATTTTTCTTGACAGTAAATGGGGAATTTGCTACTCTAATTAGGCACCTAAGAACCAAATGTTCGGTACGAAAGAAGAAATTCAAAAGTATAGGTGAATCCCTTTTGGCAGGGATAAACGAGGAGTAATACTCAAGAGGCCGAAGAGGCGCCCCTGCTAAGGGTGTAGGTCGGGCAACCGGCGCGAGGGTTCAAATCCCTCTTACTCCGTTTTCCGAATATTTTTTCGGAAAGTGCTTGACAAAGTTAATCACTTTGTTATAATAGCATGGCTGTCTCGAAAGAGAACAGTAAAGTCTGAAGAGAAAATAAAAAAATTAAGAGGAAACGATTAAAGTTTTATTGACTCGACAGAAAAACTGAACCTTGAAAATCAAAGATCGAATAATACACAGACCCTGAAGATTCTT